>DUTO01000166.1 GCA_012842035.1 Clostridia bacterium
GCTGCCATCTGCACTTCATTACTACTGGCGACACTAGCTTCAACCACTTCTATTTTCTCTTTTAAGTACTCTTTAATTCTTTGCACATTACTTACCGAATTAGCCTCCCCGGCATTATAGATTACCCCAATTCTTTGGGCTGAAGGCTGAATCTCTCGAATCAAATCCATTTGCTGTTCCACCGGATCCGCACTATAGACACCGGTAAGATTCGTCGCTGTAGGTTGCTCAAGTTCCGTAATCAACCCACTTCCGATCGCATCAGAAACAGCAATAAAAACTACCGGGATGTTACTTCCCTTCGTTGCCTGTGCCGCCGCTTGTGAACTAGGGGTAGTAATCGCTAAAATTGCGTCCACTTTATCCGCTACAAATTTATCGGCAATTGTTTTCGCTAAGTTAGGGTCACCTTGAGAGTTTTTAATGTCAAATACAACATTTTCCCCTTCAATAAAACCTTCTTCTTTCATCTGGTCCAAAAATCCTTGTCGATCTAAGTCTAAAGCCGGATGAGCTACATATTGTGTCACCCCTACTTTAAAGACCTTTTCCTCTAATGCATTCATGGTATCTGGATCAACTTTGCTTCCACACCCGGTCAAGAATAACAGTAGAAATAATAAAATCAAACTTAATCCTCTTGTTTTACACATCATTTTTTCCTCCTCATTTTACACAAGATTTTGGTTCTGGTTATGCCAGTTTTTTGAAGTTAAGCACATTCACTTTAAGCATAAAACCTCCTTTCCTTGTTTGAGGAGAAAAACGAAAAACCGGTACTCAAATGAGTACCGGTCATTAAATCCAAACTTTTCCGACTCATCTCAGCTCAACTCTCCTCAATCTAATCTCATCTCAACTCGATTTAGCAAAACTATGATGTCTAGCTATATAATATTCCCTTGGCTCCCATATTGTCAAGCGTCAAACTACCAATTTTTTTCTTCCTGGAAACCTTTAACCTTCTTTAAGCATATCTTTTAACTGCATCAAAAGCTGAGGAACTTCCCTTTTTGCTAAATTCCAAACAAGCTCCATTTTTAATTCACCGTATCCGTGAGCAACAATATTTCTAAGGTCAACTATTTTCCTCCATGGAATATCCTGATATTCCATCCACAACTCCCTTGTCAACACATTCCCATGTTCACCGATATTCAGAAGCGACATAGCCGTTGCTTTCTGATATATATCATTCTCTAAAAATGCTTCCTTACCTATCTCATTTGTATATCTAATAATGTCTTTACATTCAGATATAATTTTCTTTATTAATTGGACATCTCTATGTTTCATAAAGCCTAACCTTCTTTTTCATATTTAAATAACTTCCTTCTTTTAAGGGACCGGCAACTACATCGACTTTTTTATTCAACTTTTCCTGAATATCTAATTTAAGCCCTGACAAATCAAATAAACTTGCCTTTTTCTCATTAAAGCACACAAATAAATCCACATCGGAATCCTCTGTAGCTTCATCATTAGCATAGGAACCAAACAAATCAATACTTATAACCGGATATGCAGGTGCAACCTGACCAATAACATCCCTAATCTTTGTAATTGTTGTCATGTTTTTCACCCCTAAATCATCTTGTTTTAATTATATTTTAACACGTTGAATCAAAAACCGCCAGTTTCATACTCTGATAAATATTTTCTTTTTAATAGAACAAAATTAGTATACAATTAAATAAATACCTTTTTTATAAAAGCAGGTGTTCTCATGGAACCTATAATTACCGCCAAAAATCTCTGCAAATTCTACCAAATGGGTGAAGTAACGGTGAAGGCTCTGCAAGGAGTTGATTTCACTATTTGCCCCGGTGAATTTATTGTCATTTTAGGCCCTAGCGGTTCGGGAAAAAGCACCTTACTTAATCTGATTGGAGGCATGGATCAAGCCAGTAAAGGAGAGCTTTATTACAAAGACTTACCCCTGCATATTGCCACTCCCCAAAAGCTAACCCTTTTCCGTCGCCATACGGTCGGTTTCGTCTTTCAATTTTATAACCTTATTCCTAATTTAACTGCTTATGAAAATGTTTACTTAGCAGCGGAAATAGCCCGTCAGCCACTTTCCACGCAAGAAATGCTGGAAAAAGTAGGGCTTGGCGATAGAGCAACCCATTTTCCGGCTCAACTTTCAGGTGGTGAACAGCAAAGGGTAGCTCTGGCTAGAGCTATCGTCAAAAATCCGGAAATTCTGCTCTGTGATGAACCCACAGGAGCTTTAGATTATCAAACCAGTATCCACGTCTTGCAATTATTGCAGCACTATTGCCAAAACTATCGTAAAACAGTAATTTTAATTACGCATAATAACGCTATTGCTAAAATAGCTAACCGTATCTTTTATCTCAAAGATGGTCGACTTAACCGCATTGAAACAAACGAACAACCCCTCCCCCCAGAGAAGGTGACGTGGTAATGTTATGGCGCAAAATGTGGCGTGAATTAAAAGAAAATAAAGGAACCTATTTTGCCTGTGTAGTGATTATCACCATGGGCTTAATGGTTTTTACTTCTTTCTCTATTGTTGTCGATAATCTCTATTCAGCACAAAAAAACTTTTATCTTCAGCAAAATTTTGCTGACGGCTTTGCCGAAGTAGAAGCTATGCCTTTATCAGAAGTAAAGAAACTGAAAGCAATAGAAGGAATAAAAGAAATTGAAGGCAGATTAAGTAAAGAGGTTCGAGTTTTAACTTCAGACAGTAAAGAAAATGTTTATTTGCGTCTCTTTTCCTTAGACCCTGAACAAACCAACCCAATCAATGGTGTCTTACTGGAAAAAGGAACCCCTTTAGCTAAAGACACTTTAAATATTTGGCTAGATAGCAAGTTTTTTGCCGCCAACAACCTCGCCTTAAATGATTCCTTGGAGATTATTGCCCAGGGTAAAAAAAGAAATCTGCGTATTGTCGGCACAGGCAGCAGCCCCGAATTTATTTATGCTCTACGCAATACCAGTGACCTTTTCCCCAGTCCGGAAACTTTTGGGATTGCTTATCTGCCTAATGAAATCATGAAAACACTTTTTGCAGAACATTCTGCCGTGAACAATCTTGTTTTCACTCTACAACCGGGAGCAGATTATCAAGATGTAGAAGCACGTCTTCAAACAGAACTAAAACTATACGGGCTAAAAAGCATTTATCCCCGTAAAGACCAAGTCAGCCACCTTCTCCTCACCCAAGAATTAACTCAGTTAGAAGGTATGTCCAAAACTTTACCTCTAATTTTTTTAGCTGTAGCCTGTATGATTCTTTACATCATGCTCAAACGAATGATTGAAAAACAACGAGGGCAAATCGGCATTCTTAAGGCTTTCGGCTATACGCAAGGTGAAATTCTCTGGCACTATCTCTCTTTTGCCCTGGTCATAGGTTTTTGTGGCGGAGCCCTCGGGGGAATCTCCGGAATTTTACTTTCCACACCCTTGACAGCATTATACGAAATGTTTTTTAATATACCGGGCTTAAGAAGCGGTTTTTCGCTCTCTTATCTTTTGAGCAGTATTCTGCTCACTCTTATCTTTACTCTGTTTGCCGGATATCAAGGCTGTAAAGGAGTTCTTTCACTAGAACCTGCCGAAGCGATGCGCCCTCCTGCCCCACCTACAGGGAAAACTATTTTCCTCGAGAAGTTTTCTCTCTTTTGGCAAGCTCTCACTGTGCAAGGAAAAATGTCCCTCCGGAATATGATTCGTCATCCGGGGCGCACTATTTTCCTGTTCTTAGGCATCATGTTTACCTTTTCTCTGGTCGGATCACCTTGGTCAATGTGGGACTTAAGTGAAAAAATGCTCTTTGACCAATATGAGAAAATAGAAACTTATGATGTGAAAATAAACTTGACTCAACCTCTTCCTCAACAACAAGTAGAACGAGAACTAAGCCGCTTCCCCGGTGTGAAAACCGTGGAAAGTCGTGCCGAGATTCCTGTAACCTTAAAAAACAACTGGCACAAAAAAGAAGTAGTTCTTCTAGGATTACCCGCCAATAGTGCCTTATACAAGATTCGAGACAAAAAAGGGCAGCAAATAGAACCACCCCGCAAAGGGATTCTGCTTTCGGAAAGACTAGCTCAACTTTTGGGCGCTAAAGTGGGAACTCACCTTAGTTTGGAAAGCCTGATGGCGAAAAACCCCGATCAAGAAAAAACCGTAGAAGTAACAGGAATTATCCCGCAGTATATCGGACTGAATGCTTATATGGAATTATCGTCTCTGCAAAAGCTCCTCGC
Organism: Clostridia bacterium; assembly: GCA_012842035.1. Lineage (GTDB taxonomy): Bacteria > Bacillota > Peptococcia > DRI-13 > DTU073 > DUTS01. Next base: position 4,248 of record DUTO01000166.1, read on the forward strand.
ACAAGGAAAGATAACCACCTCCCTGATGCTGTGTCTCGACGAACAAAGTCTCTCCCTGCTCCAAAGGGAATACAGCAACTCTACGGTAATTGCGGGGATTGAAGATAAAAAGAAACTTTTGCAACAATCGAAAGAATTAATGGCTTCTTTCTCCGGTACTATTTACATTTTTTTGCTGATTGGGTTAATTATCGGTTTTGCCATTATTTATAATATTTCTCTCACTACTGTTTCCGAACGCAATCGGGAACTGGCTTCCATGATGGTACTGGGGATGACTCCTCAGGAAGTTCTTGCTGTAATTACTTTTGAACAATGGTTTATCAGTATCTTTGCCATGCTCGCCGGCATACCCTTAAGCAAACTATTTCTAATCAGCATGAATCAATCTATTAATAATGATCTTTTTACTATGCCTACTAATCTTAATAGTACCGCGATTCTGGCCGGTTTTCTGGTGACTATAGCCTGTATTCGCATCGCCCAATGGACCGCGTTTCGTAAAATCAAACAAATTTCACTGGCAACTGCTTTAAAAGCAAGTGAATAAAAGAAAGAAGGGATTAAACATGAAAAAGAAAGCGAAAATTATTTTAGGTAGTCTTTGCCTTGTTGCTCTTGTTCTTTTTTTAGTATTCAATAAAAGCAATGACCTGGATGCCAAACTCTTAAAGGTTCAACCGCGTACTATCGCCAAAACCTTTACGGAAGAAGGCTTGGTTAAAGCGGCTAAGGAAGATCCTCTTTATACAACCTCCGGAGGAAAAATTATTGACCTCCATATACAAGAAGGACAACAAGTACAAAAAGGCCAACTTCTCCTCACTTTTGATCCCACCGAACTTCATTTTGAGCTGCAACAACTGCAAGGTCAACTTAAAAGCCTGCAGGCACAACAAGAACTGGAACTCTCAAAATTGGGGCTGGATAAACTAAAAGAACTTTATGCAATTGGGGCTATTAGCCAAAAGGAATATGAAGATGCCCTGCATACTGCTAATTCTGACTATTATCCCGGCCAAATAGAAACACTCCGGGCTCAAATAGAATCTCTCCGGTATAAATTAACACAAAGCTCAGTTTATGCACCGGTCAGTGGCATTATCTCTCAACTGGATTTAAGAGAAGGAATGGTACTTGCTCCGGGTACACCCCTATGTACTATCTACCAAGAGGGTACCTATCTTGTGGAAGGATATGTGCTCACAGAAGATGCCGCCCATATACACCCCAACATGGAGGTTAAACTAATTCAAGATAACAAAGAGCAGGAAATTGGCTTTAAAGGTTGGGTACAAAAAATAGCCCCTGCGGCAGAAGAAAAGATGTCTGCCTTAGGGCTATTAGAACAGCGCCTTAAAGTAACGATCGAACCGGAACTGCCGGAAAACCTGATTCTCAAGCCGGGCTACGCCTTGGATATAGAATTCACCATCAACAAACAAGAAGACAAATTAGTTGTCCCCAAAACAGTACTCTTCCCCTATCAAGACGGAGAAGCTCTGTGGGTCGTGCGCCAAAACACCGCCCAAATTCAACCCGTAGAAACAGGCTTTGAAAATGAACGGGATATCGTCATTGAAAAAGGCTTAAAAGCAGGAGACCTTGTTCTGCTAGACCCACAACTGGAGGGGCTAAAGGAAGGAATCCGCATTAAGCCAATATTTTAGTTGATTATAATTGCGCTTTGTTGGTATACTAATTAATAGACAAATTAATCTACAGAGGTGATTGTTATGAATAAAACAACTACAATCAGAGTTAATCGGGATATATATAACTCAATTAAACTTCTAGCTCAAAAACAAAACGAAAACATGCAAGATATTATTGAAAAAGCAATCAATGATTATAAAAAGAAAAAATTTTTCGATGAACTAAATACTGCTTATGCCAAATTAATGGATGATCCTAAAGCATGGGAAGAAGAAGTGAAAGAAAGAGAAGAATGGGACTCCATTTTAGCTGATTAGAACGATTAAAATTATTATTAGGTTTTATGTGAAAAAGACAAGGAAGCCATCCCTTGTCTTTTTTAATTCACATCAATCTCCATAATGAGTCCTACACTGCAAGATAAAAATTTGATTATCTTCGATAAAATACACAAGCCGATTTGTTTCGTCAATGCGTCTACTCCAACATCCCTGTTCATCATATTTTAATGGCTCCGGTTTTCCAATGCCTTCATTCCCGTTTCGGTCAATATCTTTAAGTAGCCGGTTAATACGTTTTAAAGTCTTTTTATCTTGTATTTGCCAATACAAATAATCTTCCCACGCTTCATCAGACCAAATTTTATTCATCATCTACCTCTATCAAATCATGAGCAACCCCTTTACCTGCCTTAATACTCTCAATTGATTTTTTAATTCGCTTTTGATTGTATTCATTAAAAAAATCATCAGAATCAGCATAAATCTCAAAAGGGATCTTTCTTTCCCTCACAACAGCTTTCGCAAAAATTGTAAATGCCGTTGTCATATTCATTCCAAATTCAGAGAATAAGCATTCTGCCTGTTTTTTTAAATCTTCGTCTATACGAATATTAATAGTTGTTTGCGCCATTAGAAACACTCCTTTCATTACTATAGTATATACATCGTACCATAAATTATACTACATGTAAATACATTGTGCATACAATAGTGAAATCGGAGTGGTTTTATGAATTTGCCTTTACTACCGCACCGGTACTGGCCGAAGTAACCAAAGAAGCATAACGAACCAGATAGGACTTACCGGTAACTTTGGACTCTGGTTTCCGCCATTTTTGCAAACGCTGCACTATTTCTTCCTCACTTAATTTTACATTCAGCTGCCGCTTCGGCATATTAATCTGGATCAAATCCCCTTCCTGCACAATCGCAATGGCCCCTTTTTCCGCAGCTTCCGGGGAAACATGCCCAATCGCCGCTCCTCTCGTCCCGCCGGAAAACCGCCCATCGGTAATTAACGCGACCTCTTTATCCAAGCCCATGCCACCTAAAGCCGCCGTAGGACTAAGCATTTCTCTCATCCCAGGTCCTCCTTTGGGCCCTTCATAACGAATCACAATCACGTCACCTTTATTAATCTTGCCTCCCATAATTGCCGCAAAAGCCTCTTCCTCCGATTCAAAAACCCGAGCCGGCCCTTCATGTACCAACATTTCCGGTACTACCGCCGACTGTTTCACTACCGCCCCATCGGGAGCAAGGTTGCCCCGCAAAATAGCAATACCTCCTTCTTGCAGATACGGCTTTGCTAAAGGACGAATCACCCGGTTATTAAGCACTTCCGCTCCGGCAATGTTTTCTTCCAAAGTCTTCCCGGTAACAGTAAGCTGATCGCTCGCCAAGAGACCGGCCTCTGCCAATTGTTTTAAAACTGCCGAAATACCACCGGCTTCATGAAGGGTAATCAAATAATCCTTGCCCGCGGGACTTAACTTCGTAATATTAGGAACCTTACTACTAATTTCATCAAACATTTCCAAAGGCAATTCCACATCCGCCTCATAAGCTATGGCCAACAAATGTAAAACGGTATTTGTCGAACCGCCGATCGCCATATCTAACGTAATGGCATTCCGGAAAGCCTGTAAAGTCAAAATGTCCCGTGGTCGCAGATTCTTTTTCACCAAATCCATAACCTGCTGTCCCGCTTTTTTCGCCAAAGCCAGTCGCTGACCGTAAGGCGCGGGAATCGTGCCATTTCCGGGCAACCCCAGACCTAACGCTTCCACCAAACAGTTCATTGTATTAGCCGTAAAAAGACCGGCACAACTGCCACAAGTAGGACACGCTTTTTGCTCCATTTCCTGCAAAACATCTTCCCCGATTTTTCCTTGCGCACAAGCCCCCACCGCTTCAAAAGCACCACTAATCAAGTCAATATTTTCGCCGCGATAACTTCCCGGCAGCATCGGTCCCCCACCTACATAAATAGCCGGTACATTAAGGCGCACCGCCGCCATCAGCATCCCGGGCACAATCTTATCACAGTTACCGATTAAAACCATGGCATCAAATTTATGTCCTATCATCATGGCCTCAATAGAGTCGGCAATCAATTCCCTACTGGCCAAAGAATATTTCATGCCACTATGATTCATAGCGATCCCGTCACAAATCCCAATTACGGGGAACTCCACAGGAGTACCACCCCCGGTAGCAATCCCTAATTTTACCGCCTGAGCCACTTTATCCAAATGAAAATGACCGGGAATAATCTCATTATGGGCACTGACTACCGCGACCAGAGGCTTTTGTAAATCTTCTTCCGTATAACCCATCGCGTAAAAAAGGGAACGATGGGGAGCACGCGCCACACCTTTTGTCACCTGATGACTATTCATGATTATCCTTACCCCCTATTTTAAATCGACTTCGATTTTTCTATAATTTTTCTTTCAATTAGCATATCATAATCTTATAATATAACAATAGCTTTTTATCAGTTTTGTTATATAAAAAACTTTACTATCTTTACCGAACACGACTTAAAAAAGACTGTGTACGCTCCTTTTGTGGTAAATCAAAAACCTGCTTAGGAGTTCCCTGCTCCACAATTACGCCCTCATCCATATAAACAACTCTATCGGCCACTTCCCGCGCAAAACCCATTTCATGAGTAACAATGACCATCGTCATCCCATCTTTAGCTAAATTCTTCATCACCAAAAGTACCTCCCCCACTAATTCCGGATCCAAAGCTGATGTCGGCTCATCAAATAAAATTGCCGAAGGCTCCATAGCTAAAGCTCTGGCAATAGCTACTCTTTGTTTTTGCCCGCCGGAAAGCATACTCGGATAAGCGTTTTCTTTGTCTATAAGACCTACCTTATCTAAATAATACCTGCCAATTTCTATAGCTTCCTCTTTGCCCATTCCTTTAACTTGTGTCGGTCCTTCAATCACGTTGTGTAATACCGACATATGAGGAAAAAGATTGAAATGCTGAAAAACCATCCCCACGTGACTACGCATTTCATTAATCATCTTTTCATCTTGCTGATTTACGGCCTTACCCTCAATAAACACTTCTCCTTTTTGAAATTTCTCTAAAAAATTAATGCATCTCAGGAGAGTGCTTTTCCCTGAACCACTAGCTCCGATTATTACCACAACTTCCGAAGGATTAACAATTAAATCTATCCCTTTCAACACATGTAATTGTTCAAACCATTTTTCTAACCCCTTGATCGTAATCATTTATCTCCCTCCTTAAGCGCTTCCACTGACAGATAATTTTGTTTCAATTTTATGAAACAGCCATGTGAAAATACTGGTATAAAATAAATAGAAAAAAGCGGCAATAGTCAACATTTCCATCATCTTAAAATTAGAGGCTCCTAATTGCTGAGCTTTCAAAAGTAATTCCTTAATAGTAATGGCACTGGCTAAAGAAGAATCCTTTAAAGCGATAATAAATTGATTTCCCAAAGAAGGAATTGCTCTTTTAAAAGCTTGGGGAAGAACTATTCTCACCATTGCCTTACGATAAGTCATCCCTAAAGAACGGGCCGCCTCCATCTGTCCTACAGCTATAGATTGAATTGCCCCCCGAAATATTTCAGCGATATAAGCACCATTATGAACTCCTAGGGCTACTATAGCGGAAGTCATCGCCTCAAAATTAAAAATACTACGCAAACTATAATATAAAAAAAGAATCTGCAATAATAGAGGAGTACCCCTAATCACAAAAATATAAAAACGAGACGGTAAATTAAAAACAGGCTTAGAAGAAATACGAGCAAAAGCTGTTAATAGCCCTAACACCGCACCCAAGGCTATACCAAAAAAAGAAACGACTATCGTTAACCACGCTGCCGGTAAAAAATAAGGAAAAAAATCTATTAGTGCTCTAAAATCATACGTCATTTACCTCACTCCTCATTATGTGGAAAATCATGCACAGCAGTATTATTAACACCATGCATGATTTTTGTCTTACCTCTACACAAAAACTCCCAAATTTAAAAAACTTATTTTTGCGTAATATCAACTTGTAGCCATTTTTCACTTAAACCGGATAAAGTTCCATCCTCATGCATCTCCTGTATAATTTCATTGACTGCTTCCTTTAATGTTTTATCTTCTTTACGAAAAGCGACAGCAATATCTTCACTTCTAAGTGGGGCGCCAAGCAATTCCACCTCAAATTTTCCTGTATTGATAGCATTAACACCGACAACCCGATCCGTAATCACACCATCTATTACTCCATTACCTAATTCCATAAGAGTCTGATTATCATCCTTATATAGTCTTACATCAGCGACATCAAGCCCCTCAGCATCTTTTTCAAAAGTTGTCCCAGTAGCTACCCCTACAACTTTTCCTTTTAAATCCTGCGGTTGAGTAAACTCACTCCCTTTTTTTACAAGAAGTTGCGCTCCCGAATAATAATAAGGAATCGTAAAATCAACCACTTTTAACCTTTCTTCTGTAATTGCCATACTACCTAAAATACCATCATAAACACCGGCTCTTAAACCCTCCGTTAAACCACTAAAATCTGTTGTTACAGGCACAAATTCAACCCCTAATCTCGTAGCTACTTCTTTACAAACATCCACATCAAAACCTACCAACTGATTTGTTTCATCATAATAATTGAAGGGTGGATAACCACCACTCATGGCAAAACTAATCTCCCCGACTTCCTTCACCCTATCCAAAGATATATCTTCTTTAGCTCCACATCCGGCTAACATAAACACCCCCATAAGTAAAACAATTACCAACCGGCAAAGGTCTTGCTTGTTTTTAACCAATTTACTCTCCTCCTTTTTTAAATTACTTTACAATAAATTTTTATAGTTTTTAGTTTAACATTCTATACCATTCTTTGTCAACAACCTGTTTTTATTTATAAGTTGTAAGTTGCAACTTTAAATATTAAAAAACCCTCCATTATGAAGGGTTTTTAATGTTTGAAATTATTTTAGTTCATAAGACCAGCCTAATTTATCTTCCGCCCTGCCATATTGAATGTCAATCAAATGCTCATAAAATGTTTTAGTAACTTTACCCACTTGATTCTCGTTAATATAATAATTTGTATCTTGATAATGGAGAAGTCCTACCGGTGAAATTACTGCTGCTGTACCTGAGCCAAACATTTCCGTCAATTTCTTGGTTTTAATCCCGTCAAGAACCTCCTCAACCGAAATGCGTCTTTCTTCAACCTCATAATCCATTTCCCGAGCCAACCGAAGCACAGAATCTCTCGTAATACCGGGGAGAATAGAACCGGTAAGCATGGGAGTTACCAGTTTATCCCCAAACACAAAAAAGACATTCATCGCTCCAACTTCTTCGATATATTTATGCTCCTTAGCATCAAGCCATAAGACCTGTGAAAAACCTTTTTGTGCCGCTTTTACAGCACCTAATAAACTAGCCGCATAATTCCCCCCTGTTTTGATATCACCGACACCACCAACAGCCGCACGTACCAACCGGTCTTCCACATAAATACTCACCGGATTAAAACCGGCTTTAAAATATGCCCCTACCGGAGAAAGAATAATATAAAACAAATATTCCTGGGCCGGATTGACGCCCAAAAAAGCTTCTGTAGCAATCATAGTGGGACGAATATATAACGAAGTACCCGGAGAGTCAGGTATCCAATCTTTTTCCAATAAAATTA
>DUTO01000167.1 GCA_012842035.1 Clostridia bacterium
ACTCGATAAGGAGGTGCCTTTGCGGCAAGAAGAAAAAGAATTATTATTCGTTTTTGGACATGGTCTAGGTGGGTCCGCTATAGAGGAGCAAATCAAGAATATTGCCTTAACTCGCAAACAGTTATCTCTAATACCTAAATATTGCCACATTTTTTGATTTTTATCCTGTTCTTCCTTGGCAATCTTTTCTATTAAAGACAACTGGTTGCGAGTTAAGGCAATATTCTTGATTTGCTCCTCTATAGCGGATCCACCTAGACCATGTCCAAAAACGAATAATAATTCTTTTTCTTCTTGCCGCAAAGGCACCTCCTTATCGAGTGCCTTCACTCCGGTAGACCAAGCTTCAGCTACAGTTACACCTTTTTTCTCCTGTAAAATAGTAGCAGCCCTAAGAAACAAGGGCTGACAAATCTTGTTAATTTTTTTACCTACTCTTTCCAAAGCTACAGGTAACGGTGTCGCCGTATAATTAATTTCTGTTTCTAATAAGGTCAACCCATTTTGTAAAAAACGAAACAACTCTGTTCTTTTTTGATAAAGCTTAGCCCTTTTTAGTCCTAAATAACTACAACCAGCCACTATAAAAAAGGCTCCTAATAACTTAAACATATTTACTGCAACCTTTCTAAAGTTGTTCCATCTAAAATCATTTCTAAAGTGCCCACACCTTTACGTCTACTTAAAACAATAATTCTTTCAAAAAAATGCCAGTTAATTAAAGTTTGTAAATGAGGTCTTGTTTTAATTTCCTCAAAACTACTGCCATGCACAGTAGTAATTACCTTCACTCCGGCTTGTAAAGCATTATGTAAAGCTTCAATATCTTCGTTTTTCCCGATTTCATCTGTAGCAACAACACGTGGTGACATCGACCTAATGAGCATTATCATGCCCTGAGCTTTAGGACAAGCATCTAGTACATCTGTTCTTAAGCCAATTTGAAACTGAGGTTCACCCTGATACATCCCGGCAATTTCTGACCTTTCATCTACCAAGCCTACATTAACACCCGTAAAAGATAGTTCCGGTACACCTGTGCTGATTTGCCTTACTAAATCACGCAACAAAGTAGTTTTACCACATTGAGGCGGAGAAATAATTAATGTATGCCTAACTTCTTCCTTTTTCACAAGATAAGGTAAAACCTCATCAGCACACCCTAAAACTTGCCGTCCTATCCGATAATTTATTCCTGAAAGGTCTTTTAATGTTTTAATCTTACCTTGCTCCAAAACACCTCTGCCTACAAAGCCAATGCGATGTCCGCCGGGAATAGTAAGATACCCATTTTTAAATTCATCTTCCCACGCATAAAGAGAATTCTGGCTTAAGATTTGCATAGTTCTTTCCAATTCATCTCTGGTAATAACATAGCCTTGCTCTAATTGAAAAGTAAATTTTTTTTGTGCTGTTACCGTCATCTCCCTTGTCCCGACCCGAAAAAGAACTGGTCGTTTTACCCTTAAACGAATTTCTTCAACCTCGCCCACAAAAGCCTGTAGCCCTTCACTTACAAGTTCCTGTAATTGAGGTGATAAGGCCTGAAACCAAGTTAAAGAAGATATGGACACCGGAGATATTCCCTCTTTGTCTAAACCTTCATAACTCTTTTCCTTATTAATAAAAACTTTAGCCATTTTTCCTCTCCTTTGAAAACAACTTGGACAACTAATATAATATATTGTCCAAGTTCTCTTTTTATGCAAAAAATAAAGAAGGATTTTTCCTTCTTTAAACTGTCAAAAAAGTCATGTTTAAGATCCTGAAACGATTATTTAAGAAATAATTTTTGAAAATAAATGTTTTTATAAAACATATAGACTATTTTGGAGATATACTATAATATATATATTGATTTTAGAATATTTAATAAGATCTATACATAA
>DUTO01000257.1 GCA_012842035.1 Clostridia bacterium
ATAATAATTATCTTTCCTGGTCAAGACTTAATTTTTTGCCAAGTTAATCTAAATAATCCTTTAGTTTGCGGCTGCGGCTGGGATGTCTTAATTTGCGTAACGCTTTAGCTTCTATCTGCCTAATTCTTTCCCTAGTTACACCAAATTGCTGACCAACTTCTTCTAAAGTACGAGTTCGCCCATCATCTAAGCCAAAACGAAGTCGCAGTACTTTTTCTTCTCTAGGGGTAAGTGTTTCTAAAACTTCCTCTAATTGCTCTTTTAAAAGAATAAAAGAAGCGGCCTCAGCAGGAGCCGGAGCATCCTCATCCTCAATAAAGTCACCTAAATGACTATCTTCTTCTTCCCCGATAGGTGTTTCTAAAGATACCGGCTCTTGAGCTATTTTTATGATCTCCCTTACCCGTTCTACCGTAAGGTCCATCTCTTCAGCTATTTCTTCCGGCGTAGGATCTCGACCTAATTCCTGAAGAAGTTGCCTTGAAACTCTAACTAATTTATTAATTGTTTCCACCATATGCACAGGAATACGAATTGTTCTAGCCTGGTCCGCTATAGCCCGAGTAATCGCCTGGCGAATCCACCATGTAGCATAAGTACTAAATTTATATCCTTTACGGTAATCAAATTTCTCTACAGCCTTGATTAAACCAAGATTACCTTCCTGAATTAAATCAAGAAAAAGCATCCCCCGTCCTACATAACGCTTAGCAATACTAACTACAAGCCTTAAATTAGCTTCAGCTAATTGACGTTTAGCTTCTTCATCTCCTGCCTCCATTTTCTTAGCCAAGATAACTTCCTCTTCTGCTGTTAATAAATCTACACGCCCAATTTCTTTTAAATACATCCGCACAGGGTCATCTATGCCTACCCCGTCAGGTACTGAAAGGTCAATTTTTTCTTCATCATCTTCCTCCTCCTCATCGTCCTCCTCTTCTGCCACCTCATTCTCTAAGTCCTCAATATCAGTGTTATCAGGAGTTATCTCAATGCCCAGAGAATTTAAATACTCATAAAATTCCTCAATCTGTTCGGAGTCCAATTCAATATCTTCAAGAGTACTCATTATTTGTTTATAAGTAAGTACCCCTCTTTTTTTCCCTTCTTCAATTAAATGTTCAACCTCATCTAATTTTAGCTCAGCTATTTTTAATTCTGCAAATTCATTTTCATTCTTCAAGAATATTCCCCCCCTTCGCCAGGGTTGACACCAATTTTTGTCTCTCTTTAATCATTTTCTGAACTTCAACCATGACTTCCAAAGACTTGGTGACATCACCATTTTTTTCGTACTCGATCATCAATGCCTGTTTTTCTTCTATTTTTTGATTAGCTAATTCAATTTTTAAAGTAGTTAAACAGTCCTCATATATCCTTTCCCCATCTTGTAAAAGGTCATCAGCCAAAAGGATCTCTGTTACAGCCCGTCTAGCTTTCTCATTCTCTAAATGAGTAATTAAATCTTCAGCCTTTATATTATGACCAGCTTGACGTAATAAATAATTCATCTGATAAATTTCTTGATATAAATGATTATGAAATAACTCTTTTCCCCCCAGTTTTTCTACTTCCGCTATAAATTTAGGTTTTTCTAAAATAAGACGCAGCAAAACACGTTGTGCTTTTTCCTTTGCCGTAATTTCTTTTCCCGATAATTGCACCTCTTCTCCTCCGCGCACCTTACTTTTCAATCGTCCTTGCTGAAACTTTCTAATTTCTGTATAAATTGCCTTTTCAGAAAAAGAAAGGCGTTCAGCCAACATCTGAATATACCCTTCGCGTTTCACCGGACTTCGCATTTTAGATAAAGTAGGTACGAGTTCTTGGATAATTTGAATTTTACCCGCAATCGTA
>DUTO01000168.1 GCA_012842035.1 Clostridia bacterium
AGCGGTTGTGCCAATGCTTGTACAGGTAAAGAGGGTTTAGCCGCTGCGTATAAGATGGCGGAATTTGCTGGGGAGGTTACCGGTTATAAGGCAGAAGAGTTTTTCGTAGCCTCTACAGGGGTTATAGGTGTTCCTTTACCGATGGATAAAGTTAAGCAGGGGATCAAAGAAGCGGGAAAAAATCTTTCTTCTAAAGCTGGGGCATTAGCGGCTCAAGCGATTATGACTACAGATACAGTTCCTAAAGAGATGGCCATAGAGGTGGAAATTGAAGGTAAACAGGTTGTTTTAGGGGCGATGGCTAAGGGATCCGGGATGATTCATCCCAATATGGCCACGATGCTCGGTTTTATTACTACCGATGTAGCGATTACGAAGGAATGTCTACAGAAGGCTTTGGTTATGGCTAATGAAGATTCTTTTAATATGGTTACCGTAGATGGGGACACAAGTACCAATGATACTTTGGTTGCACTAGCTAATGGACAGGCCGGAAATGCAGTGATTGCCAATCCCGTTAGTGAGGCTTTCCAAGTTTTTGTTACTGCCTTAAAGAAAGTATGTGTTTTTCTAGCGAAGATGATCGCCCGAGATGGTGAAGGGGCGACGAAGTTATTAGAGGTTAAGGTAATAAATGCTTCTAGCCGAGAGGATGCTCGTAAGGCGGCCAAGACTATTGCCGGTTCTAGTTTGGTTAAAGCGACTATTTTCGGGGAAGATGCCAATTGGGGTAGGATTGTTTGTGCTTTAGGTTATTCGGGAACTGAGTTTATCCCGGAGAACGTGGTGGTCTATTTAGATGACCTTTTGATGGTAGAGAATGGTAGTGGTGTAGATTTTGATGAAGCAAAAGCAGGAAGAATTTTGGGAAAAGAGAAAATAGTGATTACGGTAGATTTGCAAGCAGGTGAATTTACCGGAACAGCTTGGGGTTGTGACTTGTCATATGAGTATGTGAAAATTAATGCTGATTATAGGTCATAAGGAGGGATAAAGGTATGAATAATGAATCAATTAAGCAGATGGGTTTAGATTATGTGATGAAGACGTATTCTCGTCATGACTATGCTTTAGTTAGGGGGCAGGGGAGTTACGTTTGGGATGCTAATGGTAAGAAGTATTTGGATTTGGTTAGTGGAATTGCGGTAAATAATGTGGGGCATTGTCATCCTCAAGTAGTGAAGGCTATTCAAAAACAAGCTGAGTTACTGATGCATTGTTCCAATTTATATTGGAATGAACCACAGGTACGCTTAGCAAAGATGCTGGTAGATAATTCTTGTGGTAAGAAGGTTTTTTTCTGTAATAGTGGAGCGGAAGCGAATGAAGGAGCCATAAAATTAGCGCGCAAACGGTCTTATGACAAATATGGTCCTCATCGTTATGAAATTATTACTGCTGTAGATTCTTTTCACGGTAGGACATTGGCTGCTTTGACGGCCACGGGGCAAACTAAGTATCAACGAGGGTTTGAGCCTTTGCCCCCGGGGTTTAAGTATGTACCTTTTAATGACCTGCGCGCACTTAAAAAAGCTATTACCCCCCAGACTTGTGCTATTCTTTTAGAACCTGTCCAAGGAGAGGGAGGGGTTCATCCGGCAACTAAGGAATATTTAACCGGAGTGAAGGCTTTATGTGCAGAAAATGACTTGTTGTTGCTTTTCGATGAAGTTCAGACAGGGTTAGGTCGCACAGGAAAACTCTTTGCTTATCAGCATTATGGTGTAGAACCGGATGTCTTTACTTTAGCGAAGGGTTTAGGTGGTGGTGTTCCCATTGGCACTATTGTTGCGCGCGGGGTAGCGGCTGATGTTTTAGGACCGGGACAGCATGCTTCTACTTTTGGGGGCAATCCTTTAGCTACAGCAGCAGCGTTAGCTACTTTAACCGTAATTATTGGGGAAAACTTACCTCAGCAGGCTGCGGAAAAGGGTAGCTATTTACGGCAGAAATTCTTGGAAATGCAAAGAGAAAATCCTCGCATTAAAGAGGTAAGAGGATTAGGGCTTTTATTCGGGATAGAATTATCTATTGAGGGAAAAAAGGTACAAGATTTTTGTCAAGAAAAAGGCGTGCTGATTAACTGTGTACAGAGTAAAACTTTACGTTTAATTCCTCCTTTGAATATAACGTATGAGGATTTGGATAATGCAATAGCAATTATTAAGGAAGCGTTAGCAGTAGTTTAAGAAAAAATTTTTATTATAAAGAGAAAAAAATAGAGTTGAACTCCTTGTATAAATATACAAATAGGTGTATAATCATACGAGGATAATTTGAAGGAGTGGGTCGAGGATGAATTTAAAAGGTCGTGACTATCTTACTTTAGCAGATTTTAACTGTGAAGAAATTTGGTGCCTTTTAGAATTAGCACAAGATTTAAAACAGAAACAAAAAGCCGGTATTTCTCATCAGAGATTAAAAGGGAAGACTTTGGCCATGATTTTTCAAAAGGCTTCTACGAGGACACGTGTTTCTTTTGAAACGGGGATGTTTCACCTAGGTGGCTTAGCCATGTTTTTAAGTGGGAATGACTTACAGATAGGACGGGGAGAGCCGATCGAGGATACAGCCAGGGTTTTGTCGCGCTATGTTGATGGTATTCTTATTCGTACCTTTAGTCATCAAGAGGTTTTGGATTTGGCCAAGTATGCAGATGTTCCCGTGATTAACGGACTAACGGATGAATTTCATCCCACACAGGCTTTAGCCGACCTTTTAACTATTTGGGAGTATTTTGGTACTTTAGCTGGAATTAAATTAGCTTATATTGGTGATGGCAATAATATGGTGCATAGCTTGATGTTGGCCGGAGCAATTATGGGGCTGGAAGTTACAGCCGCTTGTCCCGAGGGGTATGAGCCTAATCCGGAAGTTGTAGCTAAGGCCCAGTCTTTAGCTAGTCAGCCGGAGAAAATCAAAGTGGTGCGGGAGCCACAAGAAGCAGTGCAAGGAGCCCAGGTATTATATACTGACGTTTGGGCCAGTATGGGGCAAGAAGGAGAAGCAGCGGAACGTCGTCAGGCTTTTGCTAATTACCAAATTAATACTGAATTGCTTAGTCAAGCAGAAAAAGAAGCCATTGTGATGCACTGTTTACCGGCACATCGCGGGGAAGAAATTACGGCTGAAGTGCTTGAAGGGCCACAATCAGTAGTGTTTGACGAGGCGGAAAATAGATTACATGCCCATAAAGCTATTTTGGCGGCACTTTTTTAGGATTAATTTGCAGGATTTATGCAACGCTTCTTTAGGATAAACAAGATTGTTTGGGAAAGGGGAAAGGGAAGATGAAAAAAGTAGTTTTGGCTTATTCCGGAGGATTGGATACCTCGATTATTATTCCTTGGCTGAAAGAGAATTACGGTTATGAAGTTATTGCTGTAGCGGCAGATGTGGGGCAGGGAGAAGAATTGGCTCCTTTAGAGGAAAAAGCGATCAAGACAGGGGCTAGCAAGATTTATATTGAAGATTTAAAAGAAGAATTTGTGACTGACTATATTTTCCCGACTTTGAAAGCAGGAGCGGTTTATGAAGGGAAATATCTTTTGGGGACTTCTTTTGCGCGTCCCCTAATTGCGAAAAGATTGGTAGAGATTGCGAAAGAAGAAGGGGCAGAAGCGATTGCCCATGGTTGTACGGGAAAAGGAAATGACCAAGTCCGCTTTGAGCTGACGATTAAAGCTTTGACTCCGGAAATGAAAATCATTGCTCCGTGGCGTATTTGGGAGATTAAATCACGGGAAGAGGAAATAGAATATGCCGAGGCACGGAATATTCCTGTTCCTGTCAGTAAAGAACGCCCTTATAGTATGGATAGAAACCTGTGGCATTTGAGCCATGAGGGAGCTGACTTGGAAAACCCGGCTAATGAACCACAAGATGATTTGTTAATGATGATTACTCCGCCGGAGAAAGCACCGGATCGGGCAACGTATGTTGAGATTGAATTCAAGCAAGGGATTCCTGTAGCTGTAGATGGAGAGGCTTTAGATCCTGTAGAGTTAATTGAAAAACTCAATGCCATCGCCGGAGCGAATGGGGTAGGAATTGCCGATCTGGTAGAAAATCGTTTAGTAGGGATGAAATCGCGTGGTGTTTATGAAACACCCGGGGGAACGGTGCTTTACAAGGCACATCATGATTTAGAATTGTTAACTTTAGATAGAATGACTTTGCATTATAAAGAACTGGTGGCCCAGCGTTATGCGGAATTGGTTTATGATGGTGTCTGGTTCCATCCTTTACGGGAGGCTTTAGACGCTTTTGTTAATGTTACACAGCAGACGGTTACCGGGACGGTCAGAATGAAGCTTTATAAGGGGAATTGTGTTCCGGCGGGTACAAAGTCACCTTATTCCTTATATAGTGAAGACTTGGCTACTTTTAGTGAGGATCAAGTCTATAATCAAAAGGATGCGGAAGGATTTATTAATCTTTTTGGTTTGCCCCTCAAGGTGCAGGCGATGATGAAAAAAGAAGCAGGGTTGAAATAGTAAAAAGGTTAAAAGAGAGAAGCACGATAGATAAAAAGAAGAAAGTTTAGCAGTTAGGGGAACGGGGGAGGTGTCAGCATGAAGTTATGGGGAGGCCGTTTTCAAAAGGAAACGGACCAACTGATGGATGATTTTCATTCCTCGATTAGTTTTGACCGGCGTTTGTATCGTTACGATATTTTAGGCAGTATGGCTCATGCACGGATGTTGGGACAAACGAGGATTATTACTGCGGAGGAAGCGGCCCAAATAATAGCCGGTCTTGAGGATTTATTAACAGAAATTGAGGCAGGCCAAGTACAGTTTTCTGTAAGTGCAGAGGATATTCACATGAATATAGAAACGTTGCTTATTGATAAAATAGGCCCTGTAGCAAAAAAAATGCATACAGGAAGAAGCCGTAATGACCAGGTAGCTCTTGATACGAGAATGTATGTTAAAGAGCAAATCTTAAGGACGAGGGAGCTTTTGTTTGAATTAGTGGAAACCTTGGTGGAGTTAGCCGAGGAACATGCGGAAACGATTATGCCGGGTTATACACATTTACAGATAGCGCAGCCTGTAACGCTAGGGCATCATCTTTTGGCTTATGTAGAGATGTTTAAACGTGACTTGGAGCGCTTGACAGATTGTTGGCAGAGAGTTGATGTGCTACCTTTAGGATCCGGTGCTTTAGCTGGAACTACTTTCCCTTTAGATAGAGAGATGGTGGCCAAGGAATTGGGGTTTGCCCAAGTTTCCGAAAACAGTATGGATAGTGTTTCTGATCGTGATTATGTGATCGAATTATTGGGTGCCTTATCCCTGACAATGATGCACCTCTCCCGTTTTTGTGAGGAAATCATCTTTTGGGCTAGTCAGGAATGGGCTTTTGTCGAACTTGATGATGCTTATAGTACAGGTTCTTCGATTATGCCTCAGAAAAAGAATCCTGATGTGGCGGAACTGATTAGAGGAAAGACAGGGCGGGTTTATGGCGACCTTTTCACTTTGCTTACAGTGATGAAGGGGCTGCCCCTTGCTTATAATAAAGATATGCAGGAGGATAAGGAAGCCCTCTTTGACGGGGTAGAAACGGTACAAAAGTGTTTGCTTATTTTTACGCCAATGTTAGCTACGTTAACTTTCCGTAAGGAGCAGATGAGGGAAGCGGCGGGGCAAGGTTTTTCTAACGCTACAGACTTGGCTGATTATTTTGTGCAAAAGGGGCTTAGTTTTCGTGATGCTCACCATAGGGTGGGGAATTTAGTAAATTATTGTATTCGGCGAGGGAAAGCATTGGAAGATTTGACCTTGGAGGAATTTCAAGCGGAAAGTGGTGGCAATTTGCCTGCCCTTGACGAGGAGGTTTATACAGTTTTAGAGCTGGAAAATGTAGTCAAACGTCGGCAAACTTATGGTGGCACCTCACCTGAACAAGTTAGAGAGGCTATAGAAAGAGTCAAAGCTTATCTTGCTGAGGAAAGGAAAAGCCAGAGAAATAAAGTTGCAAAAAAGCTGGAGAAATACATTCAATTTTTGGGTAAGTTAAGAGATAGTGAACCATAAAGTAGAATAACGAGAAAGAGTAGCAAAAAAGACGCTTCGTATTTTTGAAGCGTCTTTTGTATGCGCAAAACAGAAACTTGCCATTAATTTTACAATAATGAATATGGTTTCATTTTAATTTTAAGCAAAGGGAAGGGGAACGGTGATCAACTGCAACAGCTTTCAGCTTAATGTTGTAAAACAATTTTTTATCTTAAGTAAGGCAGTGGCAGTCAATGATAAAAAAGCAAGAAGTTTGCCATTAATTGAAATGTTTAGTATAATGGTGTGGAATAATTTTACACCATGTTTTTTTAGCTTTATAAAGTTATCCTTGGCAAAAAGGCCTGCTAATGAATAGGGAATGGAGTATTAATATGGTCGTTAAGATAACTAAAAAAGAAAATATATTACAAGTAAGTTTTAAGTATTCTCCTGAAAAAATTGCTAAGATAAAAAACATAAAGGGGTATAAATGGAATCCGGATAAGAAAATTTGGACAGTACCGTTTACTGATGAAAACTATAATAAATTAAAAAAGCTTTTTAGTAATGAGATAAAGAATATAAATATTGAAGAAAATATTAAGAATGAACAACTCATAGCAAAAATGGAAGACGAAATTAAGCTAAAAGGATATAGTTTTAAAACGAAGAAAGCTTATATTAACCATATTAGAAGGTTTTTTAGTTATATTAATAAAAATGCAGATGAAATATCTGATGAGGAGATAAGAAAATATGTAATATTTCTTTTAGAAAAAGAAAAAGTCTCCCACTCTTATGTAAATCAAGCTATTAGTTCAATAAAATTTTTATATCATAATGTGCTTAATAAAAATTGTATAATAAATAAAATTTCACGACCTAAAAAAGAAAAGAAGCTTCCAATGGTTTTAAGTTTTCATGAAGTAACCAAAATACTTACTGCATTAAAAAATGAAAAACACAAAACAATATTAATTTTAATTTATTCTGCGGGGTTAAGGGTAGGAGAAGTTGTTAAACTTAAAGCGGAGGATATAGACAGTGAAAGAATGCTGATACATGTAGTTCAAGGGAAAGGGAAAAAAGATAGATATACAGTGCTTTCACAAATTGCTCTTGATCAGTTAAGAAAATACTTTATGTTATATCGACCTGAAGAATGGCTTTTCCCGGGTCAGAATAATAAAGGTCATATAACAGAGAGAACAGTTGAAAAAGTATTTAAAAATGCTTGTAAGATAGCAAATATAAAAAAGAAAGTTTCGGTACATTCGTTAAGACATTCTTTTGCAACACATCTTTTGGAAGGTGGTATTGATTTAAGGTATATACAAGAACTTTTAGGTCATGCAAGCTCAAAAACAACTGAGATATATACCCATGTTACCCAAAAAAGTCTGAGAAGTATAAATAGCCCACTTGATAAGATGATGATAAATAATAATAAGAGTTAGAACAGCGAGATAAGGGTATTCCCCGAACTAACCTTCGGGAACACCCCCAGATTAGCATATTATCCGAAGGTTAGTTCGGGAATTAAGACGATAAGCAGACATCGCTCGCTGCGCTCGCTCGTCTGATTATCGTGGCGCGGGCTGCACCTGCTGATAGGCTTGCTC
>DUTO01000169.1 GCA_012842035.1 Clostridia bacterium
AGGTATTTTTTTATGGAGGTGTAAAAAGTGAAGTCGCATAAAAAAATTCTTCAGATGTTTTCGGTTTTAACTTTAGTGGCTGCTTTATTTTTTGTTATAGCTCCTGAAGTGAAAATTGCTGAAGAAAATTATGCAACAGAGCAAGAAAAATGTGAAGAGCCCACAAATTTAAAAGTCGTGCAGTTAATTGTTGATGAACAAGAATTAGAAGTGACGACAGAAAAAGAAGTAGTTGAAGATATTCTTGCGGAAGCTGAAATTAATTTAAATTCTGAGGATAAGACAATTCCCGAGTTAAATGAAATAGTTGAAGATAAAATACAAGTAATTCGTGTGGCTAAAGAAACAGTAGAAGAAAAAAAGTTGCTTTCTTATCCTACTGAAGAAAGACCATCTGCAGAACTTTATAAAGGTGAAAAAAGAATTTTGCAAAAAGGAGAAAAGGGAGTAGAAAAAAATATTTATGAAGTAATTTTAGAAGATGGCAAGGAAGTTGCACGTAATTTTGTCAAGAAAGTTAGGGTTAAAGAGCCTGTTAAGCAAGTTGTGGCTTTAGGGACACGACAAACAGTGTCTCGTGCTGGAACTTCGTTAGAGTTTTCAGAAGCTTATACGATGACGGCTACTGCCTATACACATACAGGGAATCGGACCGCTACAGGTATTTGGCCTAGTGTGGGGATTGTAGCTGTAGATCCGCGTGTTATTCCTTTAGGAACAAGGTTATATGTAGATGGTTATGGCTTTGCTACTGCTATGGATGTAGGTGGCAAAATTAAAGGTAAGCGTATTGATGTCTTTATGGAGACTAAAGAAGAAGCTTTGCAGTGGGGGCGCCGTCAGGTTAAAGTTTTTGTTCTACATAATGAATGAAAAATAGACTAATCTTAAAATTGTTTTGCTTAAAAAAATATGATAAACTTAAGAAAGAACTTAAAGCACAGGATATACCTGTGCTTTTTCTTTAAAAAAGCTTAAGGAGGTAATGGCAGTGGCTGGTCATTCAAAATGGTCTAATATCAAACATAAAAAGGGCAAACAAGATGCCATTAAAGGAAAGATTTTTACTAAACTCGGCAGAGAATTAATTGTTGCTACAAAGATGGGCGGAGCTGATCCGGAGACTAATTTTCGCCTTAAAGTAGCTATTCAGAAAGCGAAAGCTGCTAATATGCCTAATGATAATATTGAACGGGCTATTCAAAAGGGTTCCGGTGAGCAGGAAGGCGATAATTTTGCCGAATTGACGTATGAAGGTTATGGACCGGGTGGAGCAGCGATTATGATTAATGTACTTACCGATAACCGTAATCGGACTGCGGGTGAAATTAGGCATCTTTTTTCTAAACACGGTGGCAATATGGGGGAAACTGGTTGTGTTAGTTGGATGTTTAAACAAAAAGGTCTCCTTGTTTTACAAAGGGAAAATTTAAATTTAAGTGAGGATGATTTGTTTCTGTTGGCTTTAGATAAAGGGGCAGAGGATATTATTTTAGATAATGAAGAAGAAATTGAAATTTATACAGAGCCATCTGGTTTTCAAAAGGTTAAAGAAGGATTGGAAGAAGAAGGTTTAGAATTTGAAAGTGCGGAAATTGAGATGATTCCTGAAACTAGTGTAGAAGTAGCTGGTTTTGAACAGGCAAAATTACTGTTAAAGTTGTTAGATTGTTTAGAGGAAC
>DUTO01000170.1 GCA_012842035.1 Clostridia bacterium
AACTGCAAGAAACAATTTATGCGCTGCAGTTTAGTAAGGTCTTTGGGGCTGGCTTGCTTGCTTCTTTTTCGAAAATAAGGACAATCTTGATATGTCTTTTCGCCATTGTGCAGCAGGCGGAGAAAGCTTTTACAATTTTCGGCACCACACTGTCCACAATTTTTACCTGGGGGTAGCCAATGTTTTGTTGTACGCATTATCTATTCCCCCCGATATAAGTAATCGGCAGCAAGACCATCTAATTTTTTGACTACCCCAAAATGATGTTTCCAGCCAATTTCTTTTTTCCCGACACAAATCGTACAGGTACCTAGGGGGGGATTGCCTTTCAGGAGAAGTGTTTCTTTGTCTATAGGGGGGGATTTTTCAATCAAGTCATAAAGACGTTGGAGTGATGTGCCTTGCAGGGCGTTTGTTTCGAGAAGAATAATCTCGGGATGAACTTCTTTTATTTTTTGGATGAGTACTTCTCGTTCGGCTTGACTAATTAAGTCAATCTTAGTAACAACGGCAATATCAGCTAAGGAAACCATGGCTCCCATTTTTTCTGGGGTATGAATACCGGCGATAGAGCTTAAAACAATGATGCCTAAACCTTGGTTAAGGTAAGGGGAGCAACGGAGACAAAGTCCGGCACTTTCGATAATAAAGAGGTCCGTATGATTGCTTTCGGCCCATTCGATCGCGTCCCCCATAATCATTACTCCGGCATGATCCGGGCAGAGGTCACCCGAATATACTTTCTTGGTAAGAATTTTAAATTCTTTACGCAGCTCGATATCTTCAAAAGCTTTAACGACATCTATTTTTAAGTAGGCAATTTTTATTTCTTTTTGGAAGTGCTTAATGATTTGTTTTGTTAAAGAGGTTTTGCCTACAGAGGGTGGACCGGCAATGACTAAAAGTTTCAAATATGAACACCACCTTATTTAGTTATTTTAAGCGAAGTTGGCACTAACCAGTTCTTGGGTTATTTCATAACCGGCTCTAAGGTTTTCGCGAATGATACCCATTTTTTGATCAAATTCAAGCAAGTTTTGGGCTGCACCTGATTCTGATTTGTTTTGAAAAACAATTTTTTTGACAGCTCCATTACCCATGATTAAGCGTTTTTTAGTAGAAAGGGCGATGACGGGGTCATGGGTCACAAAAATAATAATTTTAGAAGTGCTTCTGATAATTTCCAGAACTTCTTGTTTAAAGATCCCGGCATTTTCTATTTCATCGAGGAGGATAATGGGGGCAGCCCCAATGAGTAAAGCATCGGCAATTAAGAGTGACCTCGTTTGTCCTCCTGAAAGGATGGTGACTTTATTCTGTAATTTAATTTTTTCTCCGGTAAATTTATTAGCTAATTTTAGAGTGTCTCCTACAATCTGTTGGTTATTTATTTTACGAGCCCGGGCATGAATAGTTAAAAATTCTTGGACACTTAAATCAGCAAAGCATTTAGTGTTTTGCGTAATCATGGCAATTGGTTTTTGCGCCGGGTCATATCTAATTTCATCCGGAGGAATCTTTCCGTTAATGAGGATATAGCGTCTTGTGGAAGTATCTCCTTGAGCTAAGAGTTCAATATCGGTAATAAAGGCTGTTTTTCCACTACCGGTAGGGCCGACAATAGAGATAGTTTCTCCGGCTTGTAGGGTTATCTGGTCAAAAATCTCTTTATTTTCGTTTTTATCTTGGCCCGGTAAGATTGTGATTTCTTTAATCATGAATTTGCTCCTTTCACTTACTTCTTTTTTTAACTTATAGCGCGGATGGCGGAGCCACAATATAAGGGAATGGTGGGTAAAAAGTCTTGTAAACAACAGTATTCAATGTCGCGCCAGTACCCTTTGGCTAATAACTTCCTGCCGTTTTTAGACCTGCTTAAATAATAGGGGAGGTTTTTTTGATAATGATGATATAAAGCAAGGGCACCTAAAGCTTGGTCATGCAAAAAAGGCTTAACGGTGTTTTGCAAGAGGTGGAGGAAATAACCTGCACAGCAAGTGTCCTCGAGGGAATATGTCCCTTGGGTACCTGCACAGGCTAGGATTAGGTCATGTTTATGTTCTTGCAGTTTTTGGACAAGAGTGGGGGCATTGAGAAAAGAACCGATATAAATTTGGGCAGCACCTTTGGTGTGCTGTATAGCGGGGATGCCGTTACTAGTGGAAAGAATAATTGTTTTGTTTTTAACAATTTCCGAGGTATATTCTAAGGGTGAATTGCCTAGGTCAAAATTGTTTATTTTTTGGCAATTGACTTCCCCACCTAAGAGGAGAGAGGTCGGTGTTTGTTTTTTTAACCGTAAGGCCTTTTGTGGAGTGCTGGTGGGGATAATTTTAGTAGCCCCTTGCTCTAAAGCAGTAATGATTGTGGCAGAAGTTCGGAAAACATCAAGGACAATGACGGTTTTACCGTAAACTAAGGAGGGTGTTAGTTTTTGAGCAGTAAAACAGAGGTCAATGTTCATTTTAAAATCTCCTTGTAAAAATTATGAACTACAAATTTCAGGGTTGAGAGATAGTGTGTCAGCTCGAAGACCGGTTCTTAAGGCTTCTAAAGCGAGTAAGTCCGGAGGTTGAATATTCCCTAGATTGACCTCAGGACCTAATTTATGAATTAAGGCAATTTGTTGCTTTTTGAGAGGTGCCTCCCAAATAATTTGGTTGTGGTCACGGTAGTATTTGAGCAAGTCTTTTAATTTTGTTTCTTCTATTTCTCCCTTGTGGTTATAGATCCCGATTCCTTTCCCGCTTTCTCGTGCTTCGATAATTACTTTCCAGGCTCCGTTTTTTAAGTCTGTTTCTCCTTGTTTCCAAAGCTCCCGGGGGGAAAATATGTTTTTAAGATTTTTTTTGCCTAATTCGGAAAGCACTCTAAAACCTGTATTGACAGCTTGTTTAATACAATCTTCACGCTTGGGGGTACTTAAGGTGATCGTACCATCAGAAATTTCGATAGTTTTGAATCCTAATTTTTGGATTTGCTCCAGATAGGTTTTATATTTGCCTTGCCTTAGAGCAATTTCCATTAAGGTGCCTCCCGGGTAAATTTCCACTTGATAGGCTTGACAAAGTTTAATTTTGGCTTGGAGTAGTTCTTGTTTATAAAGAAGAGAAGTTCCGAAGCCTAGTTTGAGAAAGTCAAGGTAATCTCCCGCTACTTCTAAAAGGTCTTGTAATTCTCTGAGCCCCAGTCCTTTATCTAGAACCATGGTTACCCCTTTTTCTCTAGGCTTAATTGTTCTTTCCCCTAGCGGGTAAGTAATCAGTTGTTTCCAGTTGTGAGGCATAAAAATGTTTCCTCCCGTTCTTATTTTTAAATCCTTGTTCAGACTCATTCTTTTATGATATGCGCGGACAAAAAAGGGAAGTGCCTGTTTGCTGTAAATTGGTCAAACTTAAATTTTAAAAAAACAAAGGCCGAAGGTAAAAAAATATTTTTTACCTTCAGCCTATTTTAAAATAAGAATTTTTAATTGGTGTTAGGTTAAAAGATATAAAAGCCTTATTGCATTTATTTGATGCTCAATTAAAGAGTTGAAATGGTCATTATGGTTACAAGAGTCAGTCCTCAGATATAAATTTTTAAGCAGATGGATAACTTGAGTTTCTTCGATAATGGCATAACGAGCGGCTGTTCTAAAGTCAGTAAATACGGGCACTTCTTCTACCGCTTCTTCTAAATCGGTTAAGTCTTTACCAAATATATCCTTATGCATTTTTTCTAAAGCTGCTTTCGTATTCATTACTGTTCTTCTGTTTAATTCTACCAATCTTCTGGCTTCTTCTGTAGGTGCATTTTGGATCATGTAACCGTAAACAACGAGCAATTCATTAAGCTCCATCATTAAATTCCTCAGGGCCTGGTACATAGCAATCATTAGTTTGCTCCTCCTTTCTGTTTTTTAAGCTGGGAGTACTATTTTCTCTAATATTTTATGCCCAGCAGGAAAAAGGGTGACAGGCATAATTTTAGGAGGATTTTCAAAAACTAGAAAAAGAAAGGGAGAGGATGGATTTAATTGAATTCTGGGTCACAATTATGGAAAAAGATGCTTAGTTTAATATTTTTTAAAGAAGAGAAGAAGAAAGAGGAGTTGTTTTTGTTTACTATAGAAAAACAGAAAAGGCAACAGGTAGAACAGGGAGAGCAGAAAAACAAGCTAGAAGATAAAGTAAAGAGCAAAAAGCAATTTAGAGTAAAGAAAAAAATAATAGAAGCAGGACAGCAAAAGGAAAATAAAAAAAAGAGGGCTAGTTTTAAAAAACCTGTACGAGTTAATAAAACTCCCTTAAGTTTTGCTGAGCTAAAGAAAAAGAAGCAAGAAAAAAACAAGTTTGCCCGGGAGCCTTTTATACCGGAAAAACTTGTTGTTAGTTCTAGCTTGGAGAGCAACAAGTACTATGTGGAGCAAATTTATTCACTGCCTAAAAATAAAGATATTATTCTGCGGGAGTTTTATCTTGCCTTAGATTCTCCCCTTAAAGCCTTTATGCTGTTTATTGATGGGCTTGCGGAAAAGGAAATTATTAACAACTCCATTCTAAAGCCTTTGATGGTTCTTTTAGATGGGGTACAGATTGAGGGTAATGAAATTGCTACCTATATTAAGGAACATTTATTGCCCGGTCATGATGTGCAAGTCTTAGAGGAATATAGACAGATTTTAGATTTTGTTAATTATGGAAACACGGCTATCTTTGTGGAAGGTTGTGCTCAATGTTTAGTGGTCGAAACAAAGGGATGGGATAAGCGTTCTGTTGATAAGCCAGAAGTCGAACAGGTAATCATGGGTCCTCATGAGGCCTTTAACGAAACTTTACGTAGTAATACGGCCTTAATCAGAAAGGCTTTGCGTAATGAGAATCTCATTACGGAAATGGTTAAGGTTGGGGCGCGCAACAAGATTGATGTAGCGATTATGTACTTAGAGGATTTAACTAATCCTCAATTAGTAAAAGAAGTAAAAAGACGTATTATTTCCATTAAAACTGATTATGTAGGTGTTTCTGGTGTTTTGGAACAGTTTATTGAGGATGAACCTTTTCGTTTAAGTCCCCAGATTTTGACGACAGAAAGACCGGATCGGGTAGTATC
>DUTO01000171.1 GCA_012842035.1 Clostridia bacterium
AATGGCTCTGGCTTTAGAAGAACAAGAGGAAGTAATTTTAAAAGCTAATGCCCAAGACTTGGTACTAGCTAAAACACAAGGCATGAGCACAGCACTTTTAGACCGCTTAACTTTAACTTCTGAGCGAATTAAAGATATGGCTGAGGGTCTGCGGGCTATTGTGGCTTTAGAGGACCCGGTGGGACAAGTGGAAGGGATGTGGAAAGGGGCTCAAGATATTGAAATCGGCAGGATGCGTGTCCCGCTTGGGGTAATTGGGATTATTTATGAGGCAAGACCCAATGTTACGGCTGATGCGGCCGGACTTTGTTTGAAATCAGGCAATGCAGTAATTTTAAAAGGTGGTTCCGATGCCCTGCATTCTAATAAAGCGATTACAGAAGTCCTTGCTCAGGCAGTTGAAACTGTGGGTTTACCTAAAGGAAGTATTCAATTAATCGAAAATACGAGGCGGGAAGTAACAGCACAATTAATGAAAATGAATGAGTACCTTGATGTTTTAATCCCCAGAGGTGGAGCGGGATTAATTCGTTCCGTGGTTGAAAAGGCGACAGTACCCGTAATTCAAACCGGGATGGGTAATTGTCATATTTATGTTGATGAGGGTGCGGATTTACAGATGGCAGAGAATATTGTGCTTAATGCTAAAGTTCAACGCCCCGGTGTTTGCAATGCTCTGGAAACCTTGCTTGTCCATGAAAAAATTGCGCGGGAGTTTTTACCCCAAGTGGCTACTAAATTGACAGAGTTAGGTGTAGAGTTAAGAGGTGATTTCTTAACTCAAGCCCTTGTTCCCCAGGCAAAGGTAGCTAGTGAAGAAGATTATAAAATGGAATTTCTGGATCTTATTTTAGCAATCAAGGTGGTAAATAGTCTAGAAGAAGCGATAGAACATATTGGTGCTTATGGCACACAACATTCTGAAGCTATTGTTACGGAAAGTTATTGTAAAGCGAGGACTTTCTTACAAAGTGTTGATGCAGCTGCCGTATATGTAAATGCGTCTACTCGTTTCACCGATGGTTTTCAATTTGGTTATGGAGCGGAAATTGGGATTAGCACTCAAAAACTTCATGCTCGCGGCCCGATGGGCTTAAAGGAACTTACTACTATTAAACATATTATTTTTGGTGAGGGGCAGGTAAGAAAATAATTATAGAGAAAAAGGCACATTAACGGAAAAGATTGCGTAATTTATAATAGAGTATTTTGTGAGGGCCTAACCAATAAAGTCTAGACTTTAGGAACCAGAGAATTCTGTTTAATAAATATTTCATAGGCTTCTCCTTTTTCTATTATGCTATGTAAAAATTTTTCTCCCTGTTCATAAAGAGTGGTCAATGTTATAATAAAAAAAGATTGTTTTATGGAGAAATTATGTTACACGATGATATTCTAAATTTACAAAGAAAAAAACGAATTGGTTTAATGGGTGGTACTTTTGACCCTATTCATCAGGGGCATTTAGTAACAGCAGAGGCGGCGCGGTCAGAATTTTCTTTGGAAAAAGTGATTTTTGTACCGTCCGGGCAACCTCCCCATAAAAAAGGTTTAGCGATTAGCAGTAAAGAAGCACGGTATTTGATGACCGTATTGGCGACTTCAGGCAATCCTTATTTTGAAGTGTCTCGCTTAGAATTAGAACGCCCGGGTAAGTCTTATGCTATTGATACGGTAAGATATTTTCACAGTCAAATGATGGAAGGTAGTGAATTATTTTTTATTACGGGTGCTGATGCTATTTTAGAAATAGTAACTTGGAAAAATGTAGAGGGTCTTTTTGATTGGTGTACTTTTATTGCCGCAACAAGACCGGGATATGACTTAGGGGCTTTAAGAGAAAAGTTATTAAAAAAACTTTCACCCCATTACTTGCAAAAAATAATCCCTTTAGAGGTACCGGCAATGGCCATTTCTTCTACTGATATTCGCGAAAGAGTTAGAAACAATCGTACGGTTAAATATCTTCTTCCTACAGAAGTGGAGAGTTTTATTTATAAAAATGACTTGTATAAAGCTTAAGATAGGGCAGAACTTAGTCAAGTGGGGTTTACTCTCTAGTCAAAGTATAATAAGCTAGGTTTAACACATAATAAAAACAGGTTGGTATTTTTAAAGGCAGAGCGAGGTGATAGGAATTGGTCAAAACGTTGTATGTTGGTAATCTTCCTTGGGCTACTACTTCTGAAGAGTTAACTGCATATTTTAGTGAATATGGTGAGGTTGTTAGTAGTCGGATTATTAAAGAAAGAGAAACTAACCGTTCTAGAGGATTTGGTTTTGTGGAAGTTGCCGATGAAGATGCAGAAAAAATGATTACAGAATTAGACGGTAAAGAATTTAATGGTAGACAGCTTACGGTTAATGAGGCTAAGTCTCGAGATTAAAAGGAAATGCTATTTTGCCCCCTATGTGTGACAGGGGGTTTTTATTTAATCTTTGTCAAAAAGAGGAAAGGTGTATGAATAAGAATTATTATATTAATATTCTTAAAGCTAGGCTGAGTCCAGAGCGATTTTCTCATTCTTTGCTGGTAGTAGAAACAGCTATGAAAATAGGGGAGAAATTAGCTTTAAATAAAGATGATTTATGGTTAGCGTCTTTATTGCATGACTATGCTAAGGATTTGTCTTGTCCGGAACTTCTGGCTGTGGCGCGGAAAAATAAGTTGATTACCTGTAAGGTAGAAGAATTGCAACCGGGCCTTTTGCATGGTCCGGTGGGGGCTTTTTTATGTCAACAAGATTTGCAATTAAGGGAGCAAGAAGTTTTGCAGGCTATTTGTTATCATACGACCGGTCATGGAGAGATGTCCTTGCTGGACAAAGTAGTCTTTTTAGCCGATTTATTAGAGCCTAGTCGAAGTTATGCAGGTGTTGACGAATTACGCAAGATATGCGAAGATGATTTGGACAAGGGTTTATTATTGGCTTTTGATGGTACTTTGCAATATCTGCTGCGAGAAAAACTATTGATTCATCCTTTGACTGTGCAAGCAAGGAATAGGCTTCTGTTAGTGAGGGAGAGGCGGGATATTGAATAGGGGAGGGTCTGAAAGATGAAGATGGATAGTAAAAAAATAGCTCTGGAAATATGTAAAGCGATTGATGCTAAAAAGGGTGAAAATATATCGCTGCTTGGTTTAGAGGGGATTTCCTTGCTTACAGATTATTTTGTGATTTGCAGTGGGAATTCTCGCGTACAAACTCAGGCGATAGCTGACCATATAGAAAAAGAGATGGGTAAGGTCGGGGTGTTGCTCGAACGGCGGGAAGGATATGCTGAAGGCAGATGGATTTTACAGGACTATGGAGTCGTAATTGTGCATATCTTTTTAGAGGAAGAACGGCAGTTTTATAATCTGGAAAGATTATGGGGAGATGCTTCAGTTGTCCATTATGGTGATGACGTAGAGTGGTTTTAGTGGTTTGTTTTTAGAGGGCAGGATTTGTTGACAAAAAGCATTTTAGACAATATAATATATAAATGTAACAGTTAAATAATGCTTAAGTTAAGGGGCCATAGCTCAGTTGGGAGAGCGCCTGACTGGCAGTCAGGAGG
>DUTO01000172.1 GCA_012842035.1 Clostridia bacterium
CCTGTTCTATTGGAATGTGAACAATCACTCCTCCAATTCCAACATCAACATCGGCGCCCGGCCCCTTTATTTGCGATTTTACTTGATTGGTTTTGCACTTCGTAATCCTGACCGCTTGGTCAAAAATAAGACGCCGCTAAGGCATGGTTTAGTAGGTTTGTTCTCGAAAGACCATGAAGGCAAATGAAGGATGATTTGGTGAAGAGGGTTGGTTTTCTTTTTGAGAAAATTTGTGAAAAGGAAAATATTATTAGGGCAATAAATAATTCGGCTAAAGGGAAAAAAAGCCGTCGGAGGGTTCAGAAGATTCTGGGGAGGGCGGATTATTATGCCCGGGAAATTCAAGAGATGTTGGTAGAGAAGACTTATGTGCCCGGGGGCTATATTGAAGAGATTATTTGGGATGAAAATGGTCAAAAAGAGAGGACTATTTTTAAACCGAAGTATTATCCAGATCAGATTGTGCATTGGTGTTTAATGCAGGTATTAGAGCCTGTATTAATGCGGGGTATGTATTATTATTGTTGTGCTAGTGTACCAGGGAGAGGTATTCATTATGCTTTAAGAGCGGTTAAGAAGTGGCTGAAGCGGGATTGGAAACATACAAAGTATTGTGTGAAGATGGATATTAAGAAGTTTTATCCTTCGATTGATCAGGAAGTATTAAAGGGGTTATTTAGAAAAAAGCTTAAGGATCGGGATACCTTATGGTTAATTGATATGATTATTGAAAGTCATAAAGAGGGATTACCGATAGGTAATTATACCAGTCAATGGTTTAGTAATTTTTATTTGGAAGGGTTTGACCATTATGTAAAGAGTTTAGGGGTAAAATATTATGTAAGATATATGGATGATTTTTGTCTGTTTGGTAATAATAAAAAGAAGTTACATCAGGCGAGGGCAAAGGTTGAGCAATATTTGAATGAAGTGTTACATGTGCAGGTAAAGGGTAATTGGCAGCTTTTTCGGGTAGACGATCGTGGTGTTGACTTTGTGGGATACAGAATATTCAGAGATTACTGCCTATTGAGGAAAGGTACTGCGCTGCGTATTTCCAGGAGGATGAGGAAGATTAGGGCAGGTGAGGAAATTGAGTATAAAGATGCAGCTGCTTTGATATAGTAAATAAGTAACCAGTCTGGTTGGATATGGCATTCTCTATGATTTACCCAATTGCCTGTTAGTTGGTGGGAAGTCTATTTCACTGTATATTTCATTCGTCTAATGCTCTCATCAGTTCTTCCAGGGAATTATATCCTTGGACATTTGGAACACTAGCAATCCGTTCTGTTTCTAACATAGAGGTTATTGTTTCTCTGTTTGGATAATTCAAGGAAATTTCAAAAGGAATTCTTCCCTCGCGAACAGATTGTCTGAAAAAGACATTAAAGGCTGTAGTCATATTTATTCCCAGACTATTAAATAGCTGATCGGCTTGTTTTTGCCATAGGATATTATCATTAAAAAGTTTGGTTGGGTGAAAGACAATATTATTGCGATGGTAAAAAAATAGGGGTGAACCGTATTTTTTTTGTGTGATGGTTTTTCGCACATTGTGAAAGAATATGGTATAATTTGCGGTAGATGGTTATTTTTTAGTAGGTGAGCTAAATGAAAAAGTATGGTTTTGTTTTACTTACTTTGTTGTTATTTGTAGTCCCTGTTTCTTTAGGGGCAGTGGAACTGGTTAGTTTAGAAATTAATGAAGAAATTATTCCGGGTAAAGAGTCAATTCCTTTGACGGTTACTGGGACGCTTTCTAATGGTATTAAGCAACAGATTCGTGAAGGACTAGTTTGGAAAACTTCAGATACGGGGATTGCTAATGTCACTCCGTCAGGCACACTTTATTTCAGTGGTAAAGAAGGCCCGGTAACTATTTCTGTTTATAAAGGGAAAGCGAGTGGTAAAAAGACAGTATATGCTAGACCGTGGCCGAAGAGTTTACGTATAGAATCGACACTTGTGTATAGTGAAAATCCTTATCGTCTTTTAGTGAAAGGAAAATTTAGTGATGGAACGGAACGTTATTATGGCCCGGAGGATAAAATAATTTGGTCCAGTTCTAACCCGTGGGTAGCTTGGGTCAATAATGACGGAGTAGTTACTTTTACAGGTGAAGAAGGCTATGTTTCGATTAAGGCGATTTCAGGTGAGTACTCTTACTCTGTGAATACAACCGTAGCTAAAGATCGGGAGATTACGGCTTGGCGTAAAGGGATTAAAATTAAAGAAGAGGAGATTACATATTCTTCTCAGCCACAACAATTAACTTTGCTTGTTTTGTATACTGACGACACGGAAGAAGAAATAGAAGCTTTGAGTGCTGATTGGTCTTCGAGTAATCTTGAGGTTGTGCGCGTGAACCCGGCAGGAGAAGTAACGTTTACGGGTAAACCCGGTTTGGCGACAATTAAGGTTTCTTATGGTGGCTTTCATTATGAAACCTTAATTAAAGTAGGTCGTTTTTTGCAAGAAATAACGCTTAATCAAAGCTTGAATTATACAACGGCTTGGAACAATGTCCCCTTACCTCTTTCGGTTACGGCTGTATATAATGATGGTTCGCAATTGATTCAATCGACAAATTTAACTTGGGAGACTGATAATAAAGAGGTAGCTTTGATTACGGCAGAGGGAGTACTTACGTTTACGGGTGAGCCGGGCACGGTAAAGATAACGGTATCCGGGCAAGGGGAGGAAGGCATTACGGTAAAAGATGAGGTCACTGTTAATGTTCCGGACATAGAAAAAGCCGAGCCGCGTAGATTATATATTGAGCATAATCCTCTAACTGAGCAAGGCTTTTATACTCCGCAAGTGTTTTGTGTTTTTGATAATGGCGAAAAAAGAGAAGTTACCGAGCAGGTGGAGTGGACTTCTTTAACACCACAAGTAGCCAGTGTTTATCAAGGCACAATTTATCTTTCTCCTAATCCCGGTAATATCAGTTAAACCTTGATAACTCGCCAGTAAGCTTATTTTACCGGGATTAGGAGAAAGATAAATTGTGCCTTGATAAACACTGGCTACTTGTGGTGTTAAAGAAGTCCACTCTACCTGCTCAGTAACCTCTCTTTTTTCGCCACTACTAAAAATACAATACACTTGCGGAGTATAAAAGCCTTGCTCGGCTAAAGGATTATAGTCAATATATAATCTACGCGGCTCTGCTGTTTCTATGTCCGAAACATTTACAATGACCTCGTCTTTTACCG
>DUTO01000173.1 GCA_012842035.1 Clostridia bacterium
AATGTCCTTGGTCAGTGTGATGTGAAACTACTGTACCATCTGCTTTTAACGCCATGCTATGACAAATTCCTGCTACTATAAATGATACAGAAGCTTCATTATTCAAGCCTGTCGGCACATCACACTGACCATCCTCATTCCAACCCCAACAAACTACTGTACCATCACTTTTTAACGCCATACTATGACCCCACCCTGCCGCTATAGCCACTACATCACTTAAATCCGCCGGCACATCACACTGACCATACTTGTTATTCCCCCAACAGATTACCTTACCATCACTTTTTAACACCATATTATGATAATCCCCTACTGCTACAGCGACTACATCATTCAAATCCAGCATATCATCATAAACATCATTATTTCCCAAACAGATTACTGTACCATCACTCTTTACCAGCATATTGCGAAAGCCTCCTGCCGCAATCTTCCCCCCTAATTTTTGTGCCTCCTCAAAAGTTACAAAATCAGTTTCGGAAAAAAGACAAGCACTAAGACAAAACATTACACCTATACAAAGTATCAGTATATAAATCCATAGTTTTTTTCTCTCCATATATTATCAACTCCTTTCTTGTTTTTTTAAAATAATGTTAAATTCAGGTTTCGTCACAATAGTAAAAATTCCCTTCTTTTTCTGACAAAGCTAAGCATTAAAAAAGGTACGCTACAATCGCGTACCTTTTTTACTTACCTAAACCTATTTAACTAACCGTTTCCGCCAATTCTTGATTGCGATAAAAATTATATCTACGAAAAGCTAAACGAACTAAGGATTTGTCTTGGCTATAGGTTATTTTTTCTAAAGCTTCATCAATCGAGAAAAATCCTCCATCAACAAAGCCTTCTTTTTTATTTATAGTAAAGGAATCACTTGTTGCTTCCATAATAAACCAATCAATTTTATTACAAACGGGTCTTTTGCGCGAATAAGAATAAAACTCATAACTAGTCTCACCGGCTGGAGATATTACGTTAGCCTCAACACCGCCTTCATATTTCACTCTCTCTAAAGCAACATCTACGGCTAACTGTTTATTTCTAATCGCACCTTTAGGTAAAACCCATTCTCTCTTATGATTTTTTAGGATAAACACTCTGTTGTCAATAAAAACCACACCACCTGCACAATCCCTAGTCAACATAGCAAATCCTCCTATATCTTCATTATAGTTTAATACTATGTTCGACAGGATCGAGGCGTTCTCCTGCAAAAAAAACAACAGAAAAAGAGAAGATTTTTACCTATTTTTAGCTAAAAACAAATCACACTGCCCACCCTGCCAATAACTACAATGGTTACAGCGTGGTACAAAATCCCGAGAAGGAATATTTCCCAATTCTAACCCTCGTGCAGACCTAACAGAATCAAAATGAGGGCAACCACCAGCTATGCGAAAAAAATTTACAGTCATAAATAAAACCTCCTGTTCTTAGAATACCCCAACAGGAGATTTTTAATATATCCTTAAACATTAAAACGAAAATTTATGATATCGCCATCTTCTACTACATAAGTTTTTCCTTCTAAACGAAAAAGCCCATTTTCCTTCACTTTAACCATTGTCCCTAACTCTTGAATATCTTGATATTTCACGACTTCCGCCCTAATAAAACCTCGTTCAATATCTGAATGAATTTTACCTGCAGCTTCCTTTGCTGTTGTCCCCTGGGCAATAGTCCAAGCCCTTACTTCATCCTCACCTACCGTAAAGAAAGATATTAACCCCAAATGCTCATAAGCATTACGAGCTATAAGTTCAATCCCCGCTTCCGTTAAGCCTAAATCAGCCATAAACAGTGCTTTGTCTTCTTCCTCCAATTCATTAATTTCTGCTTCCATTTGGGCACATATTTCCAATAGAGGGATATTCTTCCCTTGACACAAAGCCACCAATTCCTGACGATGAGGATAATCTTTTTGTTTAAACTGTTCCTCATCAACATTTACGACAGCCAAACGCGGCTTTTCCGTAAGAAAAGCATAGTTCTTCATTGCCTCTCTTTCTATTTCGGAAAGACCTACATCACGCATAGATTTTCCTTCTTCTAAAACTGGATAACATTTTTCTAAACGCTCTAATTCCGCTTTATCTTCTTTAGTAATTTTTTTACTGGTGTGAATCCTTTCTATCCTTTTTTCGATTAACTCCATATCCGCAAAAAGAAGCTCCATCTCTACTGTTTCCAAATCTCTAGCAGGGTTTATCTCTTCTTGCACATGCACCACCTGAGGATTTTCAAAAGCCCGTAAAACATGGACTAAGGCATCACATACGCGGACATCATTTAAAAATTTACCTGCACCTGACTTTTGCCCTCCCTGACTAGACATGAGCCCTGCAATATCAATAAAATCAATCTGGGCATAAATCGTTTTACGCGGTTGATATAGTTCACTTAAAAAATCAATTCTCGAATCCGGAACCTTTGCTGTTCCCAGATTAGCATCAATTTTACCTGAACCCGTTTCTGCTTTCCCACTGGTTAAAAGATTAAAAAACGTAGTTTTGCCTGTTAAAGGCAAACCCACAAGTCCTATTTTCACTGTAAAGCTCCCCCTTCATCTCTTGATACTAAATCAATTAGTACATCTACTACTTAAAATACTACCACAAAAAACTAACGTAGAAAAACAACTTTAAATTTTCGCTGAAAACGTTTCAAGACAGTATAAAAAATCTGCCCTAAAACAACAGAAAAAACAATGTTGCCTAAAACATGCAAAGTATCAAAAGGGAAACTGGCTACATACGTCGCTAAAAAAGTCTCGATATTTAAAGGATAGACAAAGCCAACCCAATGCCAAGTATTCATAATCCAGCCAAAAAGATACCCGCAAAAAGCTGTTAAAACAGTAAATTTCTTTAAATTAAAACCTTCTTCTCGTTTAGCCAAAAGAGCCGCCATACTGCCGCAAACACCCCACCCTAACATCTGCCAAAGGGTCCACGGACCTTGCCCTAAAAAGAAATTAGACACCAAAGCCGCTAAAGCCCCTACGATAAAACCAATCTGAGCCCCAAAAACATAACCGGTAATCATCACCAAAAAAGTTGTTGGCTGGACACTCGGGAAAACTTTTGGTGATGATTACCGGTTATGTTTTTGGGGCTCAGATTGGTTTTATCGTAGGGGCTTTAGCGGCTTTGGTGTCTAATTTCTTTTTAGGGCAAGGTCCG
>DUTO01000174.1 GCA_012842035.1 Clostridia bacterium
ATTTTAGCTTTTACGTGTAGGAGAAAATAAAGAGGGAGGACCAACCAATGACAAAAACAAGGGTGCCTTTAATAGTCGTTAGTGTTTTTTTTGTTGGCTTGTTAATTCTTTTTCTCAATCATAATATAAAATATCAAGAGTTGCTTTTAGATTACAATATTCTTAGTAAAGAGTATCAACAGCTGCAAGAAGACAGGGAAATACTTACTAAAGGCAGTATTACTACTATAGGGGAAGTAAATGAGAATGTTCTGGGGGAATATTCTTTTATACGAAGTTACACTGGGAAGAAATATCCTGGAACTAGCGGACTAAGACGTTATGTGGGAAAAGAGCCTTTACGCATATATCCTAGCTCCAATGCTCCTTTTGTCTATGAAGATTGGAAACCGGAAGTTGTGGAATTGATTAATGAGGTTAGTACGCTAAACAAGGATAGAAATCATGAAGGAGATTGGTGTCTTGTTTTAGATAGTAGAGGTATCAGTGGCTATGTGGACCGTACTGCTCTAGTAAAAATTGATGAAAAAGATACATATTATCGTGATTACTATGGGAGCGGAATCGAAACTTTAGGAGGATTCAAAGTAGGCGACAGAATAGAGACACTTATCGGTTTGCTTGATCGGGATTATTATCTTATTTATGAAAACGGCCGGATTTATGAATTCCCAGATAACCAATCTAAAGTTAATATTAATGAGTCACATCAAGGACTATATTCTAAGAATCACGGACTAGATGCTTTTGTTGGATATACCAACTATGTCAGTTACTTGAGAACGGATTCTCCGGAGTTCCCCTTAATAGATGGGTATAAGGTTGGTGATAATGCCTTGAATGTATTGGACTTTTATGCCGCGAAGTATGAATCTTTAGATGATCCGGAATCAGACTATGAGTATCCCGGTTATACATTTATCTTAGAAGATGGGCATATGTTAGATTTTTCTATCGATACTGAAGAACTGAATAAGAACAGCGTTATCACATCTATTTGTATAGATTAAACATTAAATATTTGTGAATGAAACAAATTCGAGAGATGCCACTTCATATAACACTGCATTCCCGCGAGGGCGCGGATGAGCCGATTCAACGGAGGCGGGATTAAGGGCGAGGCTGAATATCGGGTGAAGCTGAAGTCAGCTGCGCACATTCCCCAGCCTAAGTCAGGCATGACCCGGCTTGGTCAAGTCAAGATAAGAGCTATCTAGGGCTTGACCATCGCCTTAAGGTCGGGCGATGTCGGGAATGCGGAAACGTTATGTGAAATAGTACAAACGGTAAGCCTGCCGTCCTGGCAGACAATATTAAACCAGGTTTATTACAAAAACTAATGTTTATATGATATAATCAAATTACAATAAATGTTAGGTAGGTGAATACAAATGCAAGCTGTTAAAGGTTTTTTTAATGGGGAAAAAATCGTTCCACTAGAAAATGTTCCTTTAAAGGAAAATCAGAAGGTAATCATTACAATATTAGATGAATATGTGCAGAATGAGAAAATAGATAAACCACATAGAAAATATTTTGGTAAACTTGATAATGAGAGTTACAAAGAAATAATAGCTGCAATTCAAGATTGTGAGAAGGTTGATTTTGATGAATGGTAAATTGCTTGATACAAACGTTATTATTAGGATAATAAATGGTGATGAAAAAGTAGCTGTATTATTAGATGGCATAGCAGTGGATGAAGTATATATTCCAACTATTGTCTATGGAGAATTAATGTATGGAGCTGAAAGGTCAAAAAGAATAGACAAAAATAAATATTTGTTTGAAGAATTTTGTTTAAATTACAAATTAGTTTGTACTGATAAATCAATTGCTGAGACATATGGTAAAGTGAAAAACAACTTAAAAAGTAATGGGATAAACATACCTGAAAACGATATATGGATTGCAGCTATAGCAATAAATAGAAATTTTGAATTATTATCTGGGGACAAACACTTTGCTAATATAGAAAACCTAAATTTATTAGATATATGAAAGATATAATAGGGCAGCCGTCCATGGCTGTTCTGAATTTAGGGCCGTTTGTAATACATCAGAGAACAACGCATTTGCATAAAGGGCAAGCATGCAGAAAGGCTCTGTAAGTATGGGCATGAGGTCATTTCTGCCCACACCCGCCCGCTAACCGAGGCGGTCACCGCATTAGCCCACCCAAAGGGTGCCCGAGCATAAGCGGCTCCCTGTAAGCGTGCGAGCGTCGCAAATGAAGCAGACATCGCCTATCAGCAGGTTTACAAAACCCTATCGCCAAGAACTGCAAGCAGTTCTAAGGCTCAGGGACTTCGTAAACCCGCGCCACGTTAGACGCCATTTGCGTGTGATAGTATCTCAATATGCTAATTTGAATAGTATATTCTATGGGGTATAATAGACTTAGAAAGATTTAAGGAAGGTGATCCAGGATGAGTATTTCGAAGGAAAAACTTATTGAAATAATTAAAGATTTACCGGAAAAAGAAATCGGAGAATTGATCAATTTTGCGGGTTATTTGAAGATGAAAGGGAAGAAAGAGAATTTTCAAGAACTGGTGAATGCAAGTGAAAGTAGTTTAGCTTTCTGGAACAATTCAAAGGATGATGAGGTTTGGAACAATGCCTAAGCAGGGAGAAATAGTTTTAATTCCGATTCCGTTTACAGACTTAACATCAAGTAAGAAGAGGCCAGTTCTTATAATATCGAATGATGAGTACAACAAAAAAATGGATGATATAGTAGT
This sequence comes from Clostridia bacterium, assembly GCA_012842035.1. Classification (GTDB taxonomy): domain Bacteria; phylum Bacillota; class Peptococcia; order DRI-13; family DTU073; genus DUTS01. Next base: position 2,745 of record DUTO01000174.1, read on the forward strand.
TGTAGCCATAACTTCAAACCTTGAGGATAGGGAATTTAGGGTTTTGATAATGAAAGAAGACTTATCGGACGGCGAGCTTAAAGTTGATTCTATGATTCGGGCGGATAAAATATATACCTTGTCCAAAGAGATAATCCTCAAAAGGTTTGGAACAGTAAAAGACTACATTCTTGAAAAAGTGGAAAATCACATAAGGAAGTTAATTGACACAAAATAACCCGCATAAAAAAATGTGGGTTTAATTTTGATTATTAAATATTGAATATTTGCGCAAACAGTGTCTAACACTGCATTCCCGCGAGGCGCGGATTAGCAAGTTCAACGGGGCAAGTTTTTGGGGCAAGGCTGAAGTTTGCCGCGCACACCACCCAGCCTAAGTCAGGCATGATCCGGCTTGACAAACCTAAGAAAAGAGCTTTCTAAGGTTTGTCCGTCGCCTTAGGGCTGGACGGCGGCGGGAATGTGGAAACGTTATACGCCATAACGATGCCGGGGATAGAAAATATCGATTCTTTTGTGGAAATTATATGCTTTAATAGGGTATAATTTAATTAATCTATTAGTCATACAGAAAAGAGGTGCTTTTTATGAGTATGGCGGAAGAATTATTAAAAAGTTTTGAAGAATTGCCTGAAGATAAAAAAAGACAGGTTATTGATTTCGTCGAATTTCTTAGAGTTAAGGAATGTAGAGAATTATCCAATATGATGGATGATATAATCGAAAAAAACAAAAGCGCCTTAAAGGAGCTTAGTTAATTATGAAAACAATTTCTTTAAGTGATATCATCATTTTTCATGAGAAAATTGTACAGGCTACTGGCGGAAGTGATGGGATAAGAGATTTTGGATTGATTGAAAGTGCTTTATCTAGTGCATTTGTTACTTTTGATGGTAAAGATTTATACGAGGATACAGAAGATAAAATTTCAGCTATTACTTTTGCCCTTATTAAAAACCATTGTTTTGTTGACGGGAATAAGAGAATTGGTGTAGCTGTGATGCTTCTACTCCTTAATTTGAATAATATTAATATTAGTTATTCTCAAGAAGAGCTTATTAACCTTGGATTAGAAATAGCAGGTGGAATGATAGGAATTAAAGAAATAAAAAGATGGATTAATAATCATAAAATATGACAGGACATTGGAATGGGGCAAAATTAACTGCTCCGTTTTTTAGTTAAAATAATTTATCGTTACTGCGCATAACACTGCTTTCCCGCGGGGCACGGATAAGCGGGTTCAACGTAGGTAGAATATTGGGTAGGGCTGAAGTATGCCGCGCACATCCCCCAGCCTAACCGCGGTCGCGGCCGGTTTGGTCAAGCCTAAGATAGGAGTTATCTAAGGCTTGACCTGCACCTTAAGG
>DUTO01000175.1 GCA_012842035.1 Clostridia bacterium
CAGATTTACAAACTAATTTCCCTTTTTTATGCTTTATTTTTCCTCTTCTTTTTCCTGGGCTGCTTTTTCAATAATCTCTTGAGCAGTTTGGGCCGGGACATCTTCATATTGAGCAAACTCCATCCTAAAACTACCCCGTCCTTGCGTAATAGATTTTAAATCTATAGTATATCTATACATTTCCGCAAGTGGCACCTGAGCCTTAATTATCTGTCCTTTGCCGCGAGCCTCCATACCTAAAACACGACCTCTTTTACTATTTAAATCACTAATAATATCGCCCATAAACTGTTCCGGCACATTAATTTCTACATTCATGATCGGTTCTAATAAAACAGGAGAAGCTTTTTCCACTCCCCTCTTAAAACACATCCGGGCCGCAATTTTAAAAGACATCTCTGAAGAGTCAACTTCATGATAAGAACCATCAAAAAGCGTAACCTTAATATTAGTAATCGGATAGCCGGCCAAAACACCTTCCGTCATCGCTTCACAGACACCCTTTTCTACAGCAGGATGATAATTTTTCGGAACTGCTCCCCCGAAAATAGTTTCCGTAAATTCAAATTCAGCATCAGCTAAAGGTTCAAAGCGAAGTTTTACATGACCATATTGCCCATGTCCACCTGATTGTTTCTTATGTTTATATTCATATTCTGCCGTACCCCTAATCGTCTCCCGATAAGGCACACGAGGTGTGCGAGTAAGCGCTTCTACCCCAAATTTATCCCGCAATCTTTCCATAACAATATCTATTTGTGTTTCACCCATACCGGTGAGAATTGTTTCTTTTGTTTCTGCATTTTTCTCTAAACGCAAAGTTGGATCTTCCTCAACTAACCTGGCCAAAGCAACTCCTACTTTCTCTTCATCATTCCGTGCTTTAGCTTGTATAGCCACGGCAAAAGTAGGTGCAGGAAAATCAACCCCGGCTAAAGGAAGAGTTTTATTTTTTACACCCAAAGTATCTCCGGTAGTTGTCTCAGTTAATTTAGCGATACAAACAATATCACCCATGTGTGCTTCACTAACAGTATCTTGGCTTTTACCACGCGGCACTAAAAGTGACCCATATCTTTCTTCTTTTTGCTTATTAACATTATAAACACTACCATCTGCTGCTAAAACTCCATTAACAATACGTACAAAACTCAATTTACCAACATAGGGGTCAGCCATAGTTTTAAAAACAATTGCCGCTAGAGAATCTTGCTGCTTGTTTTTTTCTTCACCGGAGGTCTGCACATCAACCGGGGAAGGTAACAACTCGATCATTGCATCTAAAAGGGGCTGTATGCCTATGTTTTTTAAAGCGGAACCACAAAATACAGGAACAACTTTTGCTTGTAAAACACCTTGACGCAAACCTGTAAAAATTTCCTCATCACTCAAGGATTCTCCTTCTAAATATCTAAGCAAAAGTTCGTCATCACCTTCTGCAGCGGCCTCAATCAAAGCTTCGCGACACTTTTCTAACTCCGTTGTTAAATCATCGGGAATAGGAATTTCCTTAACTTTAGTCCCCTCAAATTCATAAGCCTTTTGTTTAAGAATATCTATAACACCGGAAAAGCTCTCTTCAGCTCCAATCGGCAACATCACTGGAATAACATGAATACCAAAGTTTTCTTTAAGATTTTCTAAGACACGAAAATAATTAGCATTTTCTCGATCTAATTTATTGACAAAAATAATTCTGGGGATCTCTGCTTCTTCTGCTACTTCCCAGTGGACTTCAGTTTGCACTTCCACACCTGCTACTCCATCCACAACAAGAATAATACCATCAACAACCCTTAAGGCACTTCTAACCTCACCGATAAAATCTGCATAACCGGGTGTATCTAAAATATTTAATTTGTTTTTTCCCCATTCAACAGGGGCAAAAGTAGTACTTACCGTAACCTTTTTCTTAATTTCTTCCGGCAAATAATCTGTAACTGTTGTTCCCTCATCAACTTTTCCTAAACGTGTAGTGTGTCCGGCATTGAAAAGTAATGCCTCTGTAAGTGAAGTTTTTCCCGCACCTCCATGAGCTAAGATGCCAATATTTCTAAGTTTTTCACTAGTATAGACCTGCAATACATTTAAATTTTATTATATCTTTCA
>DUTO01000176.1 GCA_012842035.1 Clostridia bacterium
GCCTATAGCCAAAAACTCTTCTCTACTCCGTGGTTTTTGCCTTGGTGCTTTTAGCCTTTTTCCTCCGGTAACTTTAAAAAAAGCTTTTTTATTCTCTTTTATAAAATCCTCAACATTAAGAGCAGGTCTTCTCTTCGTTCCCTCCATCCGCCTCACCCTCTCCGCTATTTTCATACTTCTACCACTTAAAGGGCTAAGTAAAACAAGAACCCTAAATAATGAGCTACACTTCCCGCTAAAACAAAAAGATGCCAGATGCCGTGATTAAACGGTATTTTCTTACAAATATAAAAGATTACCCCTAAGGTATAAATTAAGCCCCCGATTAACAACCAGACAAAAAGCCCATGTGGAACCATCTGCAACATCGGCTTTATAGCAACAATAATCAACCAACCCATCAAAACATATAGCACGGTAGAAATTTTTTTGGTTTTCTCGATACTAATGATATTGAGGACAATCCCTACCAAAGCCAAAGACCAAATAATAGCAAAAATACTCCAGCCCCAAGTGCCCCTCATCGCTACTAAGGCAATGGGCGTATAACTTCCAGCAATCAATAAATAAATGGAAATATGGTCAAAGACACGTAACACTCTTTTTGCTTTTTCTACACAAACACTATGATAAAGCGTAGAAAAGAGATACAAAAAAAACAAGGTAGCGCCATAGATACTAAAACTAACTATTTGCCAAACATCACCTTTGATACTGGCAAAAGTAACAAGCACTACTAAAGCCGCAATGCTCAACAATGCCCCAATACCATGACTGATACTGTTAAAAAGTTCTTCTTTATAAGAATACCTATTAACTAAACAATCACCTTGAGCATCAACCTCAACTAACAAATCATTATTCATTAAATCACCTCATGCAAAAAATACCATAACTATATTATACACTATTTTTTTAGTTTTTTCCCCAAAGTAATTTTACACTAACGACAGTTCTTCCCTAATATTAAGTATGTGCAAATTAATTATTTCCTTGGCAAATTGTTACCGTCACCACAGGAAAGATTATCGAGGAGTGAATAATTATAGAAAAAGCAACCACTTTTGCGGTTGCTTTTTCTATGTTCTATTGAATATCAATTCGTCTCCCTTTTAATTTAGTTGGCTCTACTTTTGGCACGCTAATCGACAAAATCCCCTCTTTATATTCTGCTTTGGCCCGATCTGATTTTACTTCTACTGGCAAAGGAATAGTCCGCGAAAAGCTACCATAAAACCTTTCTGTCCGATACATATTCTCATCTTTATAACGTTCATCTCTTTTCGTTTGCCCTGTAAGTCTAATCGAGTTTTCATCTACATAGACATTTAAGTCCTCTTTCGAAACACCGGGTATTTCTGCTTTGACAATTACATCTTCTTCTGTTTGATAAACATCGACCCGTGGTGAAGTAACCCGCCCCAAAAAAGCCAAGGGGGAATTCTCGAAAAAACTATTCATCTCTCTTCTAATGTTATCTACATCTCCCAAAGGATTCCAAGGTATAAGACTCATAAAAATCAAGCCTCCTACATAAATTTTTTCAAAGATTAGGTTATCCGCCTTCTCTTTAATTTATGCGGAGGTTCAACTTAAATCCAACCCCGTGCTCTCATCGCCTGAACAATTCTTTCTGTAGCAATGGCAAATGCAGCTAAACGATAGTCCGGACAATTATTTTCCTGTTTAAATTTATAAATATCTTCATAAGCCTTATACATTAACTTCTCTAGCTTTTCTTCTACTTCTTCCGCAGTCCAGTAATAGCCCATCCTGTTTTGAATCCATTCAAAATAACTTACCGTCACTCCACCGGCATTAGTTAAAATATCAGGCAAAATAGTTACTCCTTTTTCTGCCAATATTTTATCTGCTTCCGGCGTAGTCGGACCATTAGCCAATTCGGCAATTAATTTTGCCTTAACCAAATGAGCATTATCCTTGGTAAGCACTTCTTCCAGCGAAGCCGGAATCAAAATATCACAATCACACTGAAACAATTCCTCAGGAGCCATCTTTTGTCCTTTAGGATAATCCTCTAACGTACCCGTCTTCGCTTTAATTTCATGCGCTAATTCCACATCAATTCCCTGGGCATCATAAATAGCTGTTTTCGAATCAGCAATAGCCACAACTTTACTACCTTCTGCCGCAAAAATGCGTGCCGCATTACCACCCACATTACCAAAACCATGAACGGCTATTCTAGCTTTTTGTAGAGAAATACCTTCTTTTTCACAAGCCGCTCTGGTAACAAAAAAACCGCCGCGAGCCGTAGCCGCATTTCTACCCACAGAACCACCTATACTTAATGGTTTCCCGGTAATAAAACCAAAGTCATTACATTGTTTAAGCGTTGAAAACTCATCAACCATCCAAGCCATAATTTGAGCATTAGTATACATATCCGGTGCCGGAATATCCTTATCTGAAGAAACGAATTGGGCAATAGCTCGTACATAGCCTCTACTTAATCTCTCTAATTCACCTTCTGACAACTCTTTTGTATTAACTGTAACGCCACCTTTACCTCCCCCATAAGGTAAACCGATCACTGAACATTTAATACTCATTAACGTTGCTAATGCCTTAACTTCACTTAAATCTACATTAGGATGAAAACGGATACCGCCTTTGGCCGGTCCCATGACATCAGTATGTTGTACTCGATAACCTTTAAATACTCTAACACTGCCATCATCCATTCGCACCGAAAAAGTTACCTCTAAAGACCGCCGTGGCTCTAAAAGGGCTTTCGCTGTTTCATCATTCAAATTTAATAATTTAATGGCTCTTTTTAATTGATAGGCTGCTGTCCCATTAAAACTCAAAATAATTGCCCCCTTCTTTATTTCTATCTACATCTGCACAGAAGAATTTCTCGTATCTTCGCCACAAAATATCTTCAAATATACAAAACAATATACAATACTTTAGCTCAAAGTACTATACTTTAAGCTAAAGTATACAATATATTTTTTAAAAATAAAAAACAAAGCCAAGTCGTTTCCTTATTTTGAGGAA
>DUTO01000177.1 GCA_012842035.1 Clostridia bacterium
GCATGCATCTCACCCAATGACCCTCCCAAAACAGTAAAGTCTTGGGCAAAAACATAAACAAGGCGACCATTTATGGTTCCATAGCCGGTGACTACACCTTCACCGGGAACCTCTTTGGCCTCCATCCCTAAATTAACACACCGGTGAGCTACAAATTTATCCAATTCGGTAAAGGAACCCGGGTCGAGTAATTGATTAAGTCGTTCACGAGCCGTAAATTTGCCCTTTTGATGTTGTTTGGCAATAGCTTTTTCCCCACCGCCCGCCTCAATCTGTTTAGCTAAAGAGCGTAAAGCCATAATCTTTTCTTGTGTACTCATCTTTGGAAAATCCCTCTCTTCCCCATTTTATCTTAATCTTTCCTTTCCGTAAGCTCTAATAAAACGCCTTTCGCAGCTTGAGGATGTAAAAAGGCGATCCGGGCTCCTCCGGCACCATAGCGCGGTTTTTCATCAATCAAGCGCAATCCTTTTTCACGCATCATCTCTAAAGCTTCCTCCAAATTATCAACCCTTAAAGCAATATGCTGCACACCTTCGCCTCTTTTTTCAATAAACTTAGCAATGGGGCCCTCAGGAGTAGTTGATTCTAAAAGCTCTAATTCACTATCTCCACAAGGCAAAAAAGCAACCTTAACTTGCTGTTCAGGCACTACTTCTGTTCCCACGACCTCCAACCCTAAAACCTGGGAATAAAACTTTAAAGAAGCTGCCAAATCTTTTACGGCAATACCAATATGGTCTATTTTAAGAATTTTCACGTAACCATCCTCCCTTTTTATCTTTTTATCTTTTTATCCCTGCTGTATTTATATCTTTTTCACCGAACTTTGAATATATCTTGCAGTATTATCCGTGTTAATGTATATGGGTCTATTTCTTTTTTTATTAAACGATCCGTATAATACTGAAATTGACCATCCTGGGCTACCTTAGCTATAATCTGCTCATAAATCTTTCTACTGACACCTTCCCAAAGTTCCTTTTCCAGTCTTTCTCGCCTCTGCACTTCCAGTTGTCCCGATTCCCGCAAATAACAAAAATGGGTCTTGAGCCCTTCTACTATTTCTGTCGTCCCTTGATTTTGTTCAGCAACAGAGAGCAAAAGCGGTGGTTCCCATCCGGATTTTTCATCCTTTAAATCTAACATCATCCGCAATTCAAGCACGACTTGATTGGCCCCTTCGCGATCAGCCTTATTAACGACAAAAATATCACCTATTTCTAAGATACCGGCTTTAATCGCCTGAATATCATCTCCTAAGCCGGGTACCATTACAACAATAATCGTATCAGCGGCTTTAACAATATCTACTTCCGACTGACCAACACCTACCGTTTCAATAAAAATATAATCAAAAGCACAAGCATCAAGAATCTTAAGCACGGCACTTGTCGTTGCCGCTAAACCTCCTAAACTACCACGCGTACCCATACTCCGTATAAAAACATCGTCATCTAAATTTAAGTCCGACATTCTAATCCGGTCACCCAAAATTGCTCCCCCCGTAAAAGGGCTGGTAGGATCAACAGCAATAATCGCC
>DUTO01000258.1 GCA_012842035.1 Clostridia bacterium
ACTTTTACGTAAGCGGCTTTGAGCACCGGTATATTGTTATAACTTTTAATATCTATTTCAAATTCAAGCTCAATCAGATTACTGAACTTGGCACTGCCTTCGACACCAAAAGACCAATTGCCGATGGTATTGATGGACAGCTTGCAGTTCATTTTGGGCATGGATTCAGTGTAGGCCGGCAGAGTAAGATTCATCGCTGTGTTAAAGCCGATAAAGCCTTGGCCGCATCCAAAGAGGATATCTTTTACCATCACACTGAGCTGGCCGCTAGCTTCTTCCAAAGCATCTTTCTCTTCATCGGTATTCGCTGATTCGGCTACAATAGAAGCCATCCGTGTACGCAAATCCCTATAATCATATTCTTTAAAAAGAGCTTTCATATCAAAGGCGCTCTTAACTCTTTTCCAAGTGCTGTCCTCTTCGATTCCCTCAGCCATTACGCCGCTAGGAATTAAAAAGTCCAGTTTCATATTTGCTGTAAAAGCAAGAACACGCCCGATTTCTTTACCCTTATCGTCTTTCATGACCCCCAACTCACCATAAGTAAAGTTGAAAACCAGACCACATAGCTTTTGCGCAATGCTTAATAGTGCGGGCCAAACAAGTGTGATCGTGTTGTCTTTAAAGTTGGGATCCCGAGTACCATTTTGATTATAGCGCATAAGGCTGTATTCTTCGCCATTTTCAATCTCGGTGAGGGCGGCTTTACCTGTCCAAATTGAGGTGCGTGCGTCTGAGGTATATAGAGCTCCGTCAAAATCCACCTGGATACTGCCGCTATCGGCTATGTTATTCGCATAGTGAACCTGAAGTACACCGTTTTCAAAATCAAGACAGTTATTCAACGAGACCACATTATTGCCGGCCGAAAGAGAAGTTGCGGTCCAGCTTGTAGGGCTGCCATTAACATAGGTATCAATCACAAATTCACCGCGAAATTCCAGAAGAATCTTCGAATACTCAGGGTTCGCAGCATTTTTAAATGCACCATACTGTGATTCACCACGAAAGTTCTTTATGTAATATTTCTGATCGGGGGCAGAGCTTTTGTCCTGATAGACGATCAGGATCCCATAACTGTCATTTTTATAGGAGGTATCATCAGTAAAGGTGATATTTAATGCCGGTGCGGTCTGGCTTTTGGTCTCATTGGTGACAATGCCGTCATTTACAGCGACTTCGGTCCATTCCACATACAGGTTGTAGCTGCCTAACGCGTACTCGCCGTCAAGAACAATATCCATAATATTGCCTGCAGGCCCTTCGGGGAAGAAAATATTGCCAGATGGAATGTCGTAGGTTTTACCGTTTGGTTCGGTGGACTTAAGCATCAGATTGTACCTGTTTGTGACTTCCAGCATATTAAAATTTGTTTCGGTCACGATATAGTGATTGGGACCTTTGTAATATAAAATAGTGGGATCGGCACCTGTAAAGGTTACTGTGGGAAGCTGACCGTCTCCGCCCGGGCAAAGGATATAAAGGCTTGTCGAGCCGATCATGTTTTGTTCGGTGAAATCAGGATGGGCAGAGATGTCATAGGCTCGGAACTCCACCTTGCGATAG
>DUTO01000178.1 GCA_012842035.1 Clostridia bacterium
GCCCGGCGTATATATTGCACCAATGAGGGAGGTAAAGAATAATGGGAATAGATAATCAGGATAATTTATTAATCGTTTCTTCCTCGCCACATCTTCATGGTGAGAATACTGTTTCCACAGCGATGCGAGATGTTCTGCTTGCTCTTATACCTGCTTTAATTGCCTCATTATATTTTTTTGGTTTAGCTGCAGCAAAAGTTGTTTTGACTTGTGTTCTTGTGGCAATATTAAGTGAAGTTCTAGCTCAAAAAATTATGAAGCGGGAAGTAACTGTTGATGACTCCAGTGCAGTCGTTACTGGCTTGTTACTCGCTTTTTGCCTTCCGGCGACCATTCCTTGGTGGATGGCGGCTGTTGGGGCTATGGTGGCTATAATTATTGGAAAGCAGATGTTTGGTGGTCTGGGTAATAATATTTTTAATCCTGCTTTAGTAGGAAGAGCTGTCCTTGTAGCCTCTTGGCCTGTGGCGATGACGAGTTGGGTCACTCCTCTTGATGGGGTAACTACTGCAACTCCCTTAGGAATGTTGAAACAGGGGTTGGCAGCGGAGCAACTTCCGTCTTTAGGGCAATTGTTTTTGGGCAATGTAGGAGGCAGTTTAGGCGAAACATGTGCTGTAGCTTTGCTTCTCGGAGCCATTTATTTGTTATATAAAGGACATATCGATTGGCGAACCCCTGTTTCCTATCTGGGTACTGTTTTTCTTTTGACGGCAATTGTTGGTGCTTTTAAAGGAGCAGGGCTTTGGTATCCGCTTTATCATCTTTTGACCGGTGGCTTAATTTTGGGTGCCTTTTTTATGGCTACTGATTGGGTTACCAGTCCTTTGACGAAAAAAGGCAAACTTATTTTTGGACTCGGTTGTGGTTTTTTAACGGTGCTTATTCGCTTACAAGGTGGGTATCCGGAAGGGGTTTGTTATTCTATTTTATTGATGAATATGGTTACTCCCCTGATTGACCGTTATACTAAACCTCGTGTGTTTGGAGGTGTAAGTAAAAATGCGTAAAGCGTTGAAGTTAGGGCTGTTTTTATGTATTGTTGCCGGAATTGCCGGTTTGGCCATTGCTTATGTGAATGACCTTACTCAGCCCTTGATTGAACAGCAGATGGAAGCCAAAAAGCTCAATAGTTTTCAGGAGGTTTATCCGGAGATAGAGGAAGTTAAAGATGAAAGTGAGCAATATTTAAACAGTAATACTGATCCCTTGCTTACGGAAGTACATGTTATTTATCAAGCTAATACTCCGGTAGGTGTTATTTATATGGTTGAGCCTTCCGGCTATAATGGAAAAATTCAGTTGCTGGTGGGTGCTGATATTTTAGATAAGAAAATTACGGCGATTAAAGTGTTAAGTCAGTCGGAGACACCTGGTCTTGGTTCTCAAGCGACAGAAAGTTTTTTTAGAAGTCGCTTTCAAGGAAAAAGTATGGGAAAACAGCTAGAGATTGTCACGAAAGAGCCTGTAGAAGAAAATCAAGTGTTAGCCATAACTTCGGCGACTATAACTTCGCAGGCTGTAACCGGTGGTGTTAATGTGGTTCGACAACATTTTTTAGATAATTTTGGCGGGTAACTTTTTAGAAAGAGGAGGTAAAGTGTGACGATGAGTTTAGGAAAAGAATTTAGTAAAGGGATTTTACGGGAAAATCCTCTTTTTCGTCTTACTTTAGGGATGTGTCCATCTTTAGCTATTACAACTTCGGTTAATAATGCTTTGGGGATGGGGGTAGCTTTTACCGGGGTACTTTTAGCTTCTAATATCGTCATTTCTGCTTTACGTAAAATTATTCCGGAAAGTATTCGTATTCCTTGTTATATTGTTATTATTGCTTCTTTTGTAACTTTAACGGAAATGTTGATGCAGGCGTATCTACCGGAGTTATTTGCCAGCTTAGGTATTTTCATTCCCTTGATTGTAGTAAACTGTATTATTTTAGGGCGGGCCGAAGCTTTTGCGAGTAAAAACACTGTTGTGCCTTCTTTTATGGATGGCTTAGGTATGGGAGTTGGTTATACTTTAGCTTTAGTTATTGTTTCTACGTTTAGAGAAGTTTTAGGGACCGGAACATTTATGGGACATGTTGTTTTTGCTGATTCAACATATTCGGCCTTAATTATGATTTTGCCCCCCGGAGGATTTATTACGTTAGGATGTATCTTAGGTTTTCTTAATCTGTTGCAAAACAGAAAAGTTATGAAAAATAGGCAGGCTACTCAGTTGAAGCTAAAACAGCAAGTAGCGCATGAAGTAAGTAGTAATTAAGAAAGGAGGCCGGTTAAATGCGTGAAATGGTCATCATTATTATCGGTGCGGTGTTAATTAATAATATAATTTTGTCACAGTTTTTAGGTGTTTGTCCCTTTTTAGGTGTTTCTAAAAAACTTTCCTCAGCCGTGGGGATGGGGGTAGCCGTAACCTTTGTGTTAACTTTGGCTTCCTTGATTACTTGGCTGGTACAGACATTTATTTTAGAGTTATTAGAAATAGAATATTTGCAGACAATTGCTTTTATTTTAGTGATTGCCTCCCTAGTTCAGTTTGTGGAAATGGTGATGCGGAAGAAAACACCGGACCTTTATGAGGCTTTAGGGGTATATCTTCCTTTGATTACTACTAACTGTGCTGTGTTAGGGGTAGCTATTATTAATATTCAAAAGTCGTATGGTTTTGGGGAAACCTTAGCCAATAGTTTAGGAAATGCTTTAGGTTTTACTTTAGCTTTAGTTTTATTTGCCGGAATCAGAGAAAGATTGGACTTTGCTGATGTTCCGCAAAGTCTAAAGGGGATGCCCATTGCTTTAATTACTGCCGCTTTAATGTCGATTGCTTTTTTAGGATTTACCGGTCTTTTATAAATGAGTGCGGAGGTAGAACGTTATGATTTATGCAGTTTTAAGTTTAGCTATTCTGGGAGGACTTTTTGGTCTAGTTCTCGGTATAGCCAATAAAAAATTTGCGGTAGAAGTTGATCCACGGGTAGAAGCGATTCTTGAAGTTTTACCCGGGGCTAATTGTGGTAGCTGTGGTTTTCCCGGTTGTAGTGGTTATGCAGAGGCAGTTGTTGCCGGTACAGCTCCTCTTAATGCGTGTACGCCGGGTAAAGATGAAGTTCGGCAAACAATCGCTAAGATAATGGGTAGGGAGGCAGGTGAAGCTAAAGAGCGTAAGGTTGCTCAGCTTCTCTGTAAAGGAGGATCGGATAGAGCGGCTTTGCTTTATGAATATGAAGGTATTCGGGATTGTCATACTGCGGCAACGATGTTTCAAGGACCGAAGGCTTGTAGTTATGGCTGTCTTGGTTTAGGTAGTTGTGTTGAGGCTTGCCCTTTCGGAGGCATTCAGATGGGAGAAGACCAATTACCGGTAGTTAACTACGAGTTGTGTTCAGGTTGTGGTGCCTGTGTCGATAATTGCCCCCAACATGTTTTAAAACTGGTGGAAGCATCTCAACTTGTTCATGTTCGTTGTCGTAATAAAGAAAAAGGGAAAGAGGCGAAAAAAGCTTGTACAGTAGCCTGTATTAAATGTAAACTTTGTGAAAGAAATTGTCCGGAAGGGGCGATTAGTGTAGTTGCTGATGCCGAGGGGAGTATTGCCGTAATTGATTATGCGAAGTGTACTAATTGCGGAATTTGTGTGGAAAAGTGTCCTACCAAGGTCATTGAAAAAATGTTGCCTCTGTCTACTTTATTAGAGCAGAATAAAGACATAACTTCCGGTCAAAAACCTACAAGTTGTCAAAATTGCGGTCTTTGTCAATAGTGACTTTTGTTATGAAAGTAGGAGTGTTTGATGAAAAAGAACTATTTTATAGTGCTTATAGTAGTGCTAGTTTTGGTGGGGGGAGTTATCTTTTTCGGGCAAAAAAAAGAGCAAAAATTGACGAGCGAGGAGTTTTTGATGGATACCTTTGTCAGTATTAGTACTTATGGTACTGATACTGATTTTTTACAACAAGCTACAAAAAAAGCTTTTCAGGAAATGAGACGGATTGCCGAATTAACTGATCGCTTTTCTTTATCTGGAACAACTGCGGCTAAATTAAGTGACGTGGTACGCATTAATGAAAATGCGGGGATAAAACCTGTTGTTATTGATGAAGATGTCTTTGAGATGTTGCAAGCAGCGCAAGAATATAGCCAATTAACAGAAGGTGCTTTTGATGTGACCATTGGCCCTTTGCTGGACTTGTGGGGTTTTGGTCGCGAAAAACAAAAAAAACCTACAGTTAATGAATTGCAACGGGTTTTAACTTTAGTAGACAGTGAAAAATTAGTTTTGGATCAAGAAAAACAGTGTGCTTTTTTAAGTGAGCAGGGAATGTCTTTAGATTTAGGGGCAGTGGCCAAAGGTTATGCTGTAGAAAGGGCGGCAAAAGTGTTAGCAGAAGAGGGGGTAGAGCGGGCTTTAATTAATGCCGGAGGGAATATTAAGGTTATCGGTGAAAAAGCAAAGCGACAACCTTGGAAAATTGGGATTCAAGACCCGCGTGATTCTTCTGCTTTAATCGGGGTACTTTCTTTAGAGGATGAAGCTATAGCCACTTCTGGGGATTATAATCGGACGATTGAAATTGCCGGCAAGAGATATCATCATCTTCTTTCTCCTCAGACAGGCTATCCGGTAGGATATAATATGAGTGTAACTGTGGTTACCCATGATGCGGGGCAGGCTGATTTACTTTCCACCGCTTTATTTCTTTTAGAGCCACAACAGGCTTTAGATTTAGTAGCTAAATTAAATGATACAGAAGTAGTTATTATTACTGCAGACAAAAAGATTTTAGTTAGTCCGGGTTTGCAGGGGAAGATAGAGCTTCAAGCGAGGAAGGAATATAGCTATGACCAAAACTGATCAAAAATTATTATTAGGATTATTAATAATTGGTTTGCTGGCTCTTGCCGGGCATAGGTTTTATTTTCAGTCCCAGACACAGTCAAATCAGGTGATTATAAAAGCAAAGGGAGAAGTGGTGCAAACTTTAACTTTACGAGCAGGAGAACCTTTGCAGAGATTAACCATTGAAGGTAAAAAAGGTCAAGCTATTGTAGAAACCAAAGGACTAAAGGTGCGGATGTTGGAAGCCCCTTGTCCTGATCAAATTTGTGTTCAGCAGGGATGGATTGATAGTCCGCGACAAACTATTATTTGTGTGCCTAATGAGATTGTTATTTATATAGATGCTGAAGCTTCTCTTGATGGGATTACTGGTTAATAAGGTGAGTTAAAAATGTCTAAAACACGAAAATTAGTATATTTTTCTCTTTTTGTAACCTTGGCGACAGCACTAGGTTTTTTAGAAACACTGTTATCTAATCCTTTGCCTTTGCCGGGGGTTAAATTGGGACTAGCCAATATTGTTACTTTATTGGTGCTTTATTTGTATGGTTTAAAGGAAGGATTGGTTGTTTCTTTGTTCCGAGTTTTGTTTGTTTCTTTATTGGGAGGGACTTTTCTAGCAGTAGGCTTTTGGCTCAGCTTTTCCGGGGCTGTGCTTAGCACTTTGGTTATGGCCGGATTAATTAAGTATGTTTCTGCTTTAAGCATAATCGGTGTAAGTATGGCGGGGGCTGTGTCTCATAATGTGGGGCAATTATTAGCTGCTTCATTTTTAATTCAAACACCATATATTTTTTATTATCTTCCTTTTTTACTTTTAGCCGGTATCCCTACCGGGCTAGTGACGGGTTATCTTGCTCGTTTACTACTTCGTTATTTTCAGGGAAAAGATTTTTTAATTATTAACGAAAAATAAAAAGACAGGCACATTATTAGTTTCATCACCATAATATTAAGAATGACTGTAAAAATGGAGGTGAAACTAATAATGGGTTTAGGCACAATAATTATTGCTGCGGTCACCTTAATTAATAGCCTTTTACTGCTTGCTTATTATTTAAATAATAATGCTTTTCCTCATCCACTTTCTGAAAAGGATGAGCATTTTTATTTAAATAAGGTTCAAGCCGGAGATCTTAATGCTCGTAATATCTTAATTGAACATAATTTGAGACTGGTAGCTCATATTGCTAAAAAATTTGATAGTGTCAATGATGATAAAGACGATATTATCTCTATTGGCACGATTGGTTTAATTAAAGCCATTAATACTTTTGACCCCCAAAAAGGCACAAAGTTGACTACATATGCCGCACGTTGTATTGAAAATGAAATCTTAATGCACTTGCGGGCAACTAAAAAAAACAGAGGCGAGGTTTCTCTTTATGAACCGATAGGTGTTGATATCAATTAACGTAATTTCATTA
>DUTO01000179.1 GCA_012842035.1 Clostridia bacterium
AAGCTGATTGAAGCGCAGATTGGGGCTCTAGATAAAAATTAGTAGTTCCCACTTCAGGAGTTGATTTATAACTAGCTCTCACTGCATTCCCTGTAGAAGTAACACCGGTTTTACGTGCTGTGTAAAGATTATGGAGGAACCCTTGCAACTTGCCGTCTTTTATCAAAACTGTTTCTCCGGTTGGAGTTCCTTCACTATCAAAAGGAGAGGAACCTAACCGTCCGTTTAAAGCACCATGGTCAATAATTCTTACTAAAGGACTGGCCACCTTTTCTCCTTCTTTTCCTGCTAAAAAAGAGGTTCCTTTTAAAACGGCTTCCCCTGAAAAAGCAGCCTGTAACACACCTAAAATTCCCACCATCACATAAGGGTCAAGCACAACCGGAAGTTTTGCCGAAGGCATTGTTTGTCCCCCTAACATCTGTACAGCTTTTTTCCCGGCTTCCCGACCAACTTTAATAGGATTTAATTCTTTATATTGAAGAGTAAAGTCCATACTAAAACCTGTTTGTGCATCTTCACCTTCTTGACCTATCGCCACTCCATATAAACCACAAAAGGAACCTTGATAATTCCCCTCTAAACCAAGTGAATTAAAAATAGAAACACGATAGACAGAATCTTGATAGACAGCTTTTTCTACTTGTCGTACACGAGAGTCAGTAGCTAAAGCCGCCTTTTCTAATTCCTGAGCTAAAGATATTTTTTCTTCCAAATGTTTCTCACTAATCTCCGGGTCATATAAATCTAATTTTGCATATCGTTCTCCCGGTTTAGCTACATCCCAAGCAGAATCTTCGGCCACTAAACGCGAATTATGAACAGCTTTCTCCACTGTTTTTCTTAAAGACTCTTTCGATAAATCTGCACTATAAGCATAACCTAAGCGATTACCGGAAATTACACGCAAGCCTAAACCTTGTTCTTCAGCAAGTTTTAAGTTTTCAACCTCCTGTTTCGCTACTTCAATAGTCAATTCCTGAGAATCCAACAAGAATATTTCGGCGATCTCGGCACCTTTCTTTTTTGCTAAATCTAACACTTGGGAGGCTATAGATTTCATTATATTTTTCACTCCTTTTTCCCTTATAAGCGCCTAATTTTCTTTCCTTGGGCAACAAATTTTCCTCCTGTACCACCCACAATAAGCTCACGTACCGCCAGGGTCGGTTGAGCATCGGAAACAGGAACACCCTGCCCTTCTTTACCACATATTCCAATCATAAAATCAAGGTCTTTTCCTACCATCTCCACTAATCTTAAAGTTTCCGGTCCATTACCGGTCAAAGTGGCTCCTCTTACAGGATAAACCGCTTCACCATCCTGAATAACATAAGCTTCAGTGACATCAAAAACATAGTCACCATTTAGAGTATTAACTTGTCCTCCACCCATTGCCGTTACAAGTAAACCTTCTTTAGTTTCATTAATTATTTTTTCCGAGTCTGTTTTACCCGGTGCTATATATGTATTTCTCATCCTAGGAAGAGGACGACTTTGATATGATTCACGGCGCCCATTTCCCGTAGAACGCACACCATCATGTTTAGCTGTTTTTAAATCATACATATAATTTTCCAAGACACCTTGCTTAATTAAAACATTTTTCCCGGTAGGTGTACCTTCATCATCATAACACATTGTACCAAACTTGCCCCTAAGTAAACCATCATCCACCACCGTAATTAAAGGTGAAGCTACTTTCTGCCCTTTCTTTTCGGCATATACAGAAAGCCCTTTTTGTACAAGGTCTGCTTCTAAACTATGACCACAAGCTTCATGTACCATTGTTCCTCCGGCTTTACCAGCCAACACTACAGGCATTTTTCCTGAAGGTGCCGGTTTTGCCGACAACATTAAAACAGCTCTTTGTGCTGCTCTTTCGGCAATCTGAGTTGGGTCATTTTCCTCTAATAATTCAAAACCTTGACTTCCCCCTAGAGATTGAAAACCGGTCTGAATAAGATCCCCTTCTGCAGCTATTGCCTGCACAGAAAGTCGTGTTCTGGTTCGTAAATCTTCCACAAAAACACCTTCGGAATTAGCAATTGTTACTTTTTGTTGTACATCACCATAATTAACCTTAACCTGCCGAATCCGCGGATCCACCTTTCGAGCTGCCTCATTAGCGTCGAGAACAATTTGTACTTTTTCCTCTGTCCCTACTTCCCGAGGTGGCTTTTTTATTTCTGATTTTAAGGCAGATACCGGAGTATGAAAATCTTTTATTTCTAATAACTCCTGTTTTTTTTGTGCTCCCTTCCCTGCCATTTCGGCAACCTCTAAAAGCCGAGCCAAAGATAAATCATTAGTATAAGCATATGATGTATTTTCCCCAGCAATTGCTCTGATCCCTATACCTTCATCAAAGCCAGAATTAATTCGTTCAATACGGTTTTCCTCACAATTGATTAGTACTGTTTCTTTTTGTTCCCAAAAAAGCTCTGCAAAATCAGCTCCGGTATTTAATGTGTTTTTAAGTATTTCCTTAATTTCTTTTTTGTCCATTTTTTAACCTCATCCTTTTAAAATATATCTTTTATTATTACCTTAACCTATCAATTTTAAATCAAAATTTACCTTTATTCACTCTTGGTAATGTGGATTCTTATTTACTGTTTCAATAGCCTTAATAACCTCAGCTAAAAT
>DUTO01000180.1 GCA_012842035.1 Clostridia bacterium
AAAAAAGTAGCCGGAGCCGCGTTAGACGTTTACGAAAAAGAACCCCAGACCGCCAGTCCTTTGTTTGAATTACCGGAAGTAATTGTCACTCCTCATTTGGGGGCCTCCACAGCAGAAGCGCAGGTTAATGTAGCCATTGATGTGGCTTACGAAATTCTTAGGGTTTTACGGGGCGAGCCAGTACAAAATGCGGTCAATATACCGTTTATTAAACCGGAATATCTTGCGGTAGCTCAACCTTATATGGAGCTGACGGAGAAATTAGGTAAACTGGCTAGTGTTTTTGCCGAAGGCCCGATTAATTCTCTGGAAATAAAATATCTAGGGGAAATCGCTAATTTAGAATTTGGGTCTTTAACCAATACTTTTATTAAAGGACTGCTTAGACCTTATCTGCATGATGCTATTAATTATGTTAATGCACCTTTAGTGGCTAAAAATAGAGGGATCAAGGTACGCGAGATTAAAAGCTCGCAAACGGAAGATTATACGAATAAAATCTGTGTGACGATTAAAGGAAATGGTAAGTGGAAACACACGATTGCCGGAGCTGTCTTTAGGAAAAACGAACTGCGTATTTTGAGTATTGATGACTTTTCTTTAGATATACAGCCTACCGGTCATATTTTGCTGATCACTCATACGGATCGACCTAAACTGGTGGGACAGGTAGGGATGATTTTGGGTGAACAAGGAGTTAATATTGCCGGCATGCAGTTGGATCGAGCCGAAGCCGGTGGCAGCGCCATGATGATTTTAACGATTGACCATGAGGTAGGAGAAGATGTTCTTACCAAAATTAAAACGATAGAGGATATTAAGACAGCGAATTATGTAGCCTTTTAATTTTGGGGCAAAGGAGTAAAGAAAAATGTTAGATATGAAGTTTGTACGTAAGAATCCGGATCTGGTGAAAGAAGGTTTGAGAAAAAGAAACAGCAGTACGGAACTGGTGGATCAATTTCTGGTGTTTGATGAAGAGCGTCGGCAAAAAATCGCCTTTGTGGAACAAATGAAAAAGGAGCGTAATACTGTTTCGGAAGAGATTGGGCAAATGAAAAAGGTGGGGCAGAATGCAGAAGAGTTAATTTTAAAAATGCGGACAACTTCGCAAAAAATTAAAGAAGTGGATGAGGAAGTGCGGGCCATAGAAGAAAAAATAGATAAGCTTCTGCTTGCTATTCCTAATCTTCCTCATGAATCGGTACCCCAGGGAATTGATGAAAATGATAATCATGAAGAACGCCGCTGGGGCTCTCTCCCGGAATTTGCCTTTTCACCACAGCCGCATTGGGACTTAGGTGAACAATTAGACATTCTTGATTTTGGCCGCGCGGCTAAAGTAACAGGGACGAGATTTGTTTTTTATAAAGGTTGGGGGGCTCGTTTGGAAAGAGCCTTAATTAATTTGATGCTCGATGTGCATACACGGGAACATGGTTATACAGAATTACTACCTCCCTTTATGGTTAATCGGGAGAGTATGACGGGGACAGGACAATTGCCTAAGTTTGCCGAGGATATGTTTCATTTGGAAAACACCGAATATTTTTTGATTCCGACGGCAGAGGTGCCCGTAACTAATTTTTATCGGGAGGAAATTCTGGCGGAGGAAGAGCTACCCCTACAGTATGTGGCTTATTCTCCTTGTTTTAGAGCAGAGGCCGGAGCACATGGACGAGATACACGGGGACTGATCCGGCAACATCAGTTTAATAAAGTGGAATTAGTGAAATTTTGTCATCCTTCTACCTCTTATGAGGAACTAGAAAAGCTGGTTGCTAATGCCGAAAGACTCTTGCAATTACTGGAACTCCCTTATCGCGTGGTGACCCTCAGTACAGGAGATTTAGGGTTTTCGGCAGTGAAGACTTATGACTTGGAAGTCTGGCTACCCAGTGCCGGTATGTATAGAGAAA
>DUTO01000181.1 GCA_012842035.1 Clostridia bacterium
TTAATAATCTCATCCATCATTCCCCTGACAATGGGGTCTTTTGTATTTATATAAAAATTAGTAATATTTGCAGCTACTTGTTCTAATTTTAAATCTATTTCCTTCTCTACTGCTTCCAACTCTTCCTGCTTATTAGATAATTGATAAAGGAAAGTCATTCTACTAATTTCTTCATAGGTTATTCTCAATTCACCAAGCATAGTTAAACCTTGCATAAACTCAGAATACATTTTTTCCACGGAATTATTTACTATTTTCATTTGGTAACCACCAAATGCACCAATTAAAACCATCCCCAATGTACAAATTAGGATAAGAGCAATTAATTTAGTACTTAGTTTCAACTTGTCCATACCTTTTTTTGCTCCTTTCAAAACAATTACAAAATCATATATCAATTTTATTCTACAAAATATGACTTAACTCCTCTATTAAATTTGAAAACTTATATAATTTTATATCCTTTTCTGCTTTCTGAAACAAAAATTCAGGTTGGTAACTAAAAATTAACTAACGGCACAAAAATTGAGCCTTGCTAATCCTTCAATAACAGTTACCAACCTAAGCATAGTCTACCCTAGACTTTATTTTGTATGATATTTTGAAGAGTGTATATATTACCAGTTATGAACTGAATAATTTTGTAAGCCCTAAAATTATTATAATTCCTCCCGGAAGTATTGTTGCTGTTTTCTTTAATCTATCTATCTGTAACCTTTGCCCAACAATAATTCCTGAATTAATCATTATAAACTCAGTCGCCCCCACCAATAACGATGTCCAAAATAAACTATAGCCAGACATCGCTGCACCTAAACCTGCACCCAAAGCATCCATAGCTAAAGCAAAACCTAAAAAAAACGCTTCTTTTAAATCAATTTCCCCTGACTTATTCAAGTCTGCTTGCACAGGTTCTTTAAGAATATTAATTATAAGACAATCCCATAAATTTAAAAAATACTGCTGTAAAATAATCCATAATCCTACCACTACTAAAACAAGTGCACCTAAAATAACTGCACTACCATTTGGTAAAAAAAAAGCCAATACTATTCCAAAAGTCATCGAGAAAGCAATCGCCAGTGCAGAAAAAAGACAAATAACAAATAAAGGGAAGAAGGGTATCTTTATCCTTCTTAAGCCATAAGATAACCCCATACCAAAACCATCCATACTTAAAGCTAAAGCAAAAAGCAAAACAGCATACAACTACATTCACTCCTTTTTACTGACTACCTACACTATATGCATCAGTCTTAAAGGGGTTAATAAAATTTAAAACTATGATAATTAGTCTTTATGGTGTATAATTAGTAGGGTTTCTGTATAATTTTACATCACAAACAAATTTGATAGGAGTGAAAAAAATGATCGGTCCTACAGAGAAAGCCACTATATTAGTAGAAGCTCTTCCTTATATTCAAAAGTTTTTTGGTAAAACAGTAATTATTAAACTTGGTGGACATGCTATGGTTAGTTCCGAATTAGAAAAACTAGTCTTACAAGACATTATTTTAATGAAACTAGTGGGCATGAATCCGGTTTTAGTTCATGGAGGTGGCCCGGATATCAATAACTGGCTTAAAAAAATAAGCTATGAATCAAAATTTATCCAAGGAATAAGAGTCACTGATGAAAAAACAATCAAAGTAGTAGAAATGGTGCTTAGTGGTAATATTAATAAAGAAATTGTCGGTCTCATTAACGAATTAGGTGGCAAAGCAGTTGGCATTTCCGGTAAAGACGGTAACCTCATCCAAGTTAAAAAGAAAAAACTTTTAACCACAGATCAACAAGGAAAAAAAATATGGACTGACCTTGGTCTAGTCGGAGAAATAAAGAAAATAAATCCTGAAATTATTCATTTGCTTACTATACAAGGCTTTATCCCTGTTATTTCACCTTTAGGAATAGGTCCTGAAGGCAAAACCTATAACATCAATGCCGACTATGCCGCCGGAGCACTAGGTGGAGCTCTTAAAGCACACAAACTAGTAATGTTAACTGACGTGGAAGGTATTTATTTAAGCAATGAACCTGAATCTTTAGCCTCTAAATTATCAACAAAAGAAATCCGGGATTACCTAAAAAAAGGAACTATTAACGGAGGCATGATTCCTAAAGTGGAAAGCTGTCTTTTAGCATTAGAACATGGTGTTTCTCATGTCCATATTATTGATGGTCGCAAACCACATGCCTTGCTTTTAGAAATATTTACAAACAAAGGTATTGGGACGATGATTGTTCCAGATTAATCTTTAACTTTTTTAAAATTTTCTTTTAAAGAAATTTGACTTTTCACCTTCTAATAATTGTGCTATTTCTTGAAAACCTAAAACTTTAAGCAATTCTAAGACATATAGATTATCAGCAGGCGTTAAACTATGAGCTTGTTGACCATAGAAATAAACCTGTTCTCGACCCTGTTCAGGGCCTAAATTAGCTTTAGGACCTCCTACACAACCACCTTCACAACCCATTCCTTCATAAAAATTAGCTAAAACTTTTGCTTCCTCAATATCCCGAAGTAACTTCTTACACTCTCTGACCCCATCTGCTTGAACGGTTTTTATTTTTATTCTTTTTTCCGGTCTAATCCTTTCCAAAGTAGCTGTTACTGCTTGGCTTACTCCCCCGGTGTATGCATAAATTCTTCCGGCTAACGAGGAATGCTCACTGGGGTCTTCTGTTTCTTCAACAGGATTAATCTCTACTGCTGCAAAAACTTGAGCTAATTCCTGAAAAGTAAGAACATAATCTACGGCATCTTTCACATCAGGTTCTTTAGCTTCAGCCTTTTTCGCAATACAAGGACCAATAAAGGCTACTTTCGCTTCCGGATGAATCTTTTTAATCGCCCGTCCACAAGCAACCATTGGTGAAACCGAAGGAGAAACATGAGGTATTAACTTATAGTAAATTTTTTTTATCATTGCCACCCATAAAGGACAACAACAACTGGTGAGAACAAAATCATCTTCTTTTCTAACTTGTTCATCAAACTCTAAAGCTTCCTTTAAAGATAAAATATCCGCAAATAAAGCTACCTCTACCATCCCGTAAAAACCTAACCGCTTTAAAGCCATACGCAATTTACCCGGTGTTACCTTGATCCCAAATTGACCAATAAAAGCAGGAGCTACTATAGCATAAACAGGCACTTCCCGCTTTTGCAGAACCTTAACTAAAGGAATAAACTCCTTTTTATCCACCAAATGCTCATAATTACAAGCCTGTACACATTCACCACAATCAGTACAATAGTCCTCCTTAATAACTATCTTTCCTTCCTCATCTCGAACAATAGCGTGAAAAAGGCAAGCTACTTGACACTTGTTTTCTTTGCACCTTTCCTCTCCCAGACAATCTTTTACTTTAAAAACTACTTTATCTAGGGCTCCTTCTCCAGAAGCGTATTTAATATATTCACGCAAATCCTTCCGCCCATGAGGATTTAATTTTTGAATTCCCTCAGCCATTCGTCCTGCATAGGCATATTTTACCAGCTGTCCAAAAATGCGGTCATAAGTTAATTCTTCCATCTTTAAATCCTCTTTATTCTTTATTCACTTACTTAAAGATATCATCCCTTTACCATTAAGAGGTTATACATAAAAAACGAGCCCTATACCTTGCATTATTAACTCAAGTATATTAAGTTATTATTTATAAACGAATAAAAATTTTTAGCTAAAACAAGGAGTGGAAACTAATGGCAAATGTTTACGATATTCTAAAAGAAAGAGGCTATATCGAACAAGCGACACATGAAGAAGAAATTCGAGACCGACTAAAAAAAGAAACAATTACGTTTTATATAGGTTTTGATCCTACTGCGGACAGCCTCCATGTAGGTCACTTTGTACAAGTAATGGTGATGATGCATCTACAAAAAGCAGGTCATCAACCAATTGCCCTGTTTGGTGGCGGTACAGGCATGATTGGTGACCCTTCCGGACGCACAGATTTACGTAAAATGCTCACTAAAGAACAAGTAGAATATAATATACAATCTTTTCAAAAGCAATTTTCCAGATTTATCGATTTTGATAACGACAAAGCACTAATGGTTAATAATGCCGACTGGCTCTCAAGTCTTAATTATATTGAATTTATAAGAGATATCGGTAAACACTTTTCCGTCAACAGAATGCTTACAGCCGAATGTTTTAAAAATCGACTGGAAAAAGGGCTCTCTTTTTTAGAATTTAACTATATGTTGATGCAATCTTACGACTTCCTAGAACTCTATAGGCGTTACAACTGTCAACTCCAAATGGGCGGTAATGACCAATGGTCAAACATTATTAGTGGTGTAGACCTAGTCAGGCGTGTAGAAAATGCCAGTGTTTATGGGCTTACCTTTAAACTTCTGACCACAAGCGAAGGAAAAAAGATGGGAAAAACTGAAACAGGAGCAATCTGGCTCGATCCGGAAAAAACTTCACCCTATGACTTCTACCAATACTGGCGAAACATTGCGGATCCTGATGTCGAAAACTGCCTTGCTTTGCTCACCTTCCTCCCCATGGAAGAAGTAAGAAGATTAGGCTCCCTTAAAGATGAGCAAATCAATCAGGCTAAAGAAGTCTTAGCTTATGAAGTAACAAAATTAGTTCATGGGCAAGAAGAAGCTGAAAAAGCACAAAAGGCCGCCCAAGCACTTTTTGGCGACCTTACGAAAGATTCTACAGCTATTCCTACTACTGAACTAGAAAAATCCACATTCACTACCGGAATAGACATTCTTACCCTGCTCACAAAAACAGGGCTCATCTCCTCTAAAGGAGAAGGTAGAAGGCTAATTCAACAAGGTGGTATTTACCTAAATGATAAAAGAGTAGATGACTTTTTTCAAACAATTACCCTAACTGACTTTGTCGATAACAAATTAATGCTCAGAAAAGGTAAAAAAGTTTATCACCAGATAAAAATAAACTAAACTTTTTCCTGCTCTGTTAACCTTGCCTCCAACATCGTATTACGCAGCTCCACTTTATTGTTTTTTAAAGCTATAGCTAAAGCCTTTTTTGTTCCTAATAAAACCATAACTTTTTTAGCCCTCGTCACACAAGTATACAATAAATTCCGTTGTAACATAATAAAATGTTGCGTCACGATTGGCGCCACAACAATTTTAAATTCACTACCTTGGCTCTTATGAATTGTGGTGGCATAAGCCAAAACAACTTCATCCAATTCTGCCACATCATAATTTACAACTTGCTGGTCAAAACGAACCAGCACTTTTTTTTCTTCTTGGTCCAAAGCAACAATTCTCCCAATGTCTCCATTAAAAATATTTTTGTCATAATTGTTTTTAATCTGCATTACTTTATCGTTTAATTTATACTTAATCCCCCCATAAGTTACCTGAGTTTTTGCAGGATTAAGGGCTTCTTGTAAAACTTCATTTAAATTCCTGACCCCGATAACCCCTCTTTGCATCGGAGTCAAAACCTGAATATCATCTATTGGATCTACAGCATAATAAGTAGGCAAACGATGAGCACAAAGCCCTTTGATTTGTTCCACAATACTTAAAGGCTCACTTTCTTCAATAAAAAAGAAGTCACTCTTGCGACCACCCTTTAAATAAGGAAAATGACCTTTGTTTATTTTATGAGCATTAGTAATAATCCTACTACCTTGTGCTTGACGAAAAATTCTCGTTAATTTTACAACCTTGACTACTCCTGAATTAATAATATCTCTAAGTACATTCCCCGGACCTACGGAAGGTAATTGGTCCATATCTCCGACTAAAACTACCATCGCTTTATTAGGTACTGCTTTTAATAAATTATACATTAAAACAATATCAACCATCGACATCTCATCGACAATTAAAACATCACCGTCTAAAGGATTACCGAAATCTTTCTCATATCCATGAGGAGGCTTATATTCGAGAAGACGATGTAGTGTGCGGGCCTCACGTCCCGTCGCCTCAGACAACCTTTTAGCGGCTCTTCCTGTAGGAGCAGCTAAAAGTATTTTGGCCTGCATCTTTTCTAAAACACGTATAATCGCTAAAGTAGTCGTTGTTTTACCTGTACCGGGTCCTCCGGTCAAAACCATAAACTTAGAGTCACAAGCTACCTTAATCGCCTCTAACTGAACTTGGTCATAGACAATATTGTTTTCTCTTTGAATCTCTTTAATTATTGTCTCAATATTGGAAAAGGCAAACGGCTTTTTGGTTACCATTATTTCTTTAATTCGCTTAGCAACACCCACTTCACTATAATAAAAAGAAGGCAAATAAAACTTGTCTTCTCCTTCTTGCACAATTATTTCTTCTTTAAGCATATCTTCCAGTGCTTTCTCTAAAAGCACCTGCTCGATCTCCAACATTTCCACAGCTTCCTGTAGCAATTGTTCACGAAAAGCAAAACAATGTCCTTCATTAGCAACTTGATTTAAAACATAAATAAGCCCGGCACGACAACGCACATAAGAATTTTGTTCAAAACCAAGCTTAGTAGCAATCTTATCTGCAATCTTAAAACCAATTCCCCAAATATCATCAGCTAAACGATATGGATTTTCTTTAACTACACTAATACTAGCATTCCCATAAGTTTTATATATTTTTACCGCATAAGCAACCGAAACCTCATGTTCCTGAAGAAAAAGCATCACATTTTTTATTTCTTTTTGCTCTAGCCAAGCATCTTTAATCATTTCTACACGCTTAGGGCCTATCCCCTCTACCTCACTGAGCCGTTCCGGTTCTTCTTCAATTATCTGAATCGTATCTTCCTTAAACTTTTTCACAATTCGCTTAGCATTCACCGGTCCAATTCCTTTAATCAAACCACTACCTAAATATCTTTCAATTCCTGCTACCGTAGCCGGAATTTTTTCTACACAAGAATTTACTTTAAACTGTTGACCATACTTACTATTAAAACTCCATTCTCCCTCAAGTTCAACAACGGCACCAATATTCACAAAAGCAATATTACCAACAACTGTAACTAATTCAGATTGCCCTTTTACTTTTATTTTAATCACACTAAAACCATTTTCTTCGTTAACATAAGTAATTCTTTCCACAATCCCATTTAACTTTTCCATAACTCCTCCAACAATACTTTCCTATTTCACATATACTATTCCTTCAGCTTCTAAATTAACTTCACCAAAAATCTCAGCTTCCTCCACATCTTCATCCCACTTAATCTTAACACCAATCTCACCACCAGGTTGTAGTACAGATAAACCATCTATACTTTGTTTGCGTTTTGCCGCTAAAGCTGCAGCTATAGCTACCGTACCTGAACCACAACTATTTTCCCAAACAAGAGAATTAGTACTCTTGACAAAAACTAAAGGTGTTAAAAACTGTTGTTCTTCTTGATAAAACATTACACCTAAAGCATTTGTTTTTTCTTTGTTTTGCTGACTTTTAGCTTCCTGCTCCATCTTTTCTTTAATTATATTAAATTTTTTTATGGAAGGAATCGTATTCCAAACTACGACATGAGTAATTCCTGCAAAACTAACTAAAGTAAGGTCATCTTTAATATCCTCAACATTATATTTTTGGATTCTTTGCGGCACAGGCATCGGTGTTTTCACCTTTGTCGAATTCTTTTTATTTATAACTACTTGTACATTTAAAACTCCTTGATGTCCGGATATTTCTACGGGAACAA
>DUTO01000182.1 GCA_012842035.1 Clostridia bacterium
TTGGTACTCTTACCGAAACATTAATTAAAACACTATTGGCTACACCCATTTCTATTCCTTTAGCTACTCTTTCTGTATTGGTAACAAAAAGGTCATCTCCGACAATTTGCACTTTATCACCTAAAGCTGCGGTCATTTTCTGCCAACCTGTCCAGTCATCTTCAGCTAAACCATCTTCAATAGAAATAACGGGATACTTCCGGCAAAGGTCTTCATAAAACTCAACCATTTCTTCAGCATTCTTGGTTAAACCTTCACCTTTTAAATGATAAAGACCATCCCGAAATAGCTCTGTAGCCGCTACATCCAAACCTAAAAAGACATCTTCACCCGGCTTATATCCGGCCTGGCGAATAGCTTCCACAATTACTTCTAAAGCCTCTTCATTCGACTGCAGGTCAGGCGCAAAACCACCTTCATCACCCACGGCAGTATTATAACCTTTCTCTTTTAAAACACTTTTTAAATTGTGGAAAATTTCGGCACCCATTCGATAAGCACCCGCAAAAGAAGAAGCCCCCACCGGCAAAATCATAAACTCCTGAATATCAACATTATTATCAGCATGCTCCCCACCATTAAGAATATTCATCATCGGTACAGGCAGCTCTTGGGCATTAACTCCACCTAGATAACGATAAAGAGGCAAACCTACATAATTAGCTGCGGCTTTAGCCACCGCTAAAGAAACACCTAAAATAGCATTAGCACCCAATCTACCCTTGTTCGGGGTTCCGTCCATTTTAATCAGCAACTGATCAACAGCTACTTGGTCAAGGGCATCTTCCTCGAAAAGGGCCGGAGCAATAATTGTCTTGACATTATTGACAGCTTGGCTAACCCCTTTACCCATAAATCTGTTTTTTTCTCCATCGCGTAATTCTACAGCCTCATAAGCCCCTGTAGAAGCTCCAGAGGGGACTGCAGCCCGACCGAAAGAACCGTCTTCCAAAGTCACATCAACTTCTACCGTCGGATTCCCCCGAGAATCCAGAATCTCTCGCGCATAAACATCAACAATCACACTCATTTTTTAACCTCCCTATTTATTATAAAAAGTCATACTTGGAATCCCTGTAATTAATTATGCCTTAATAATTAAGCTTTCCCCCGTCATCTCCGGCGGTTTGGGCAGCCCCAATAATTCTAAAAGTGTAGGCGCAATATCTTGTAGAGAACCGCCCCTTAACTTAATTCCGACCAAATTGTTGCCTACCAAAAGACAAGGGACATAATTGGAAGTATGTGCCGTTAAAGGCTTTTTTGTTTGCACATCAAGCATATGTTCCGCATTCCCATGGTCAGCCGTAACTAAAGCTATGCCTCCCTGCTCTAAAACAACTTCTAATACTTGTTGTAAACAATTATCCACCTTTTCAATAGCTTGGATACAAGCCTTTAAATGTCCTGTATGCCCTACCATATCAGGATTAGCATAATTCATAACTACTAAATCATAAGTAGCTTCTTTTAATTTGGCGATGACTTTACTCGTAACCTGCCCGGCGCTCATTTCCGGTTGCAAATTATAAGTAGCTACCTTCGGAGAAGGAATTAAAATTCTTGCTTCCCCGGGATAAGCTTTTTCCAACCCCCCATTAAAAAAGAACGTCACATGGGCATATTTTTCTGTTTCCGCAATTCTTAACTGCTTTAACCCGGCTTTGCTTACTACCTCCCCTAAAGTATTTTCTAAATCTTGGGGAGGAAAAACAACGGGAGCTTTGATTTTTACATCATACTGGGTAAAACAAACATAATGAACCCCCGGAAATCCTCCTGGTCTGGCAAAGCCTGTAAAGTCTTCTTCCGTGAAGGCATAACTAATCTGCCTGGCTCTATCGGCCCGAAAATTATACATAATTACGACATCATGAGGATAAACCTTACCTAGAGGCTCACCACCATCATCAACAAGCACCGTAGGCTCGACAAATTCATCGGTAACTTTCATACTATAAGCCTTTTCTAAGGCTTCCTGAGCCAAACGAGCTTTGACACCTTCCCCGGTCACCATCGCCCGATAGCCCTTTTCCACACGTTCCCAACGCTTGTCCCGATCCATAGTATAATAACGCCCGGCTATTGTAGCAATTTGCCCAATGCCGATTTCCTCCAGTTTCGCTTCTAATTCCCGAAGATACTTTGCCGCATTTGTCGGAGGCACATCACGTCCATCTAAAATAAGATGAAGATAGAGCTTTTTTACACCTTTTTCTTTAGCTAAA
>DUTO01000183.1 GCA_012842035.1 Clostridia bacterium
AGGACAAAAGCTTTTATTTTTTAGTTCAGCCAGAAAACGTTCTGCTGTCTCTCCTTTCTGCAGAATTCCGATTGCACTTCCTTGCAGAATTCCTTGTTGGTTCGCGACCTCGTATTCCAGGTTTATTTTTTGGCTGGTAGTCAGCATACTGGCTAATAATAAGAGGCTGATGACTAAACCACTGCCGATATAAATGAGGGGTAAGTCAAGTTTGCTTTTTTTGCTTTTTCCTTTGTTTTTTTGCCCGTCCGTGGTAATTAAAACAACTGTTAAGAGAAGAGCAAAACCCGGTAGAAGATAAGGGCTTTGCCGATATTTTGCGGTCCACAAAGAAGGGTAGCCAAGCAGGGGACATTTGAGGACATGTGTCCCCCAAGTAAGAGTTTTTGCCTTAACCCATTCGCGTTTAATAGCTTGGGTATTTCTACTATCCTGGTCTGTGTTTTTGTTAGCATCACCCTTAGTGATAAACCCCTTTTCTACATCCCCGGCAATAATGCGATGCATAATCCAGCCTTGTGCGCTGAGAGCATCGTCCTCTGTTTTAAAGAGGATGATATCGCCAATTTTTACTGAAGCCGTAGGGGAAAGGGGAAGTACAAAAACAAGGTCTCCTCTCGTTAAAAGCGGATACATACTGTTGGAGCGAATTACGGAAAAAAGAAAAGGCCTTTGTAAAAACACAGAACCTAAACAAGTAATGAGGATCAAAAAAATTAATAAATAAAAAAGGAAATTGCCAATACGGGATAAAGTTCGCATAGTTTTTCTCTCCTTATTTTAATTGTAAGCAATGGTGTCGTTAGAGTGAACCCCCCTTTAGGCGAAAAGGGCTAGTCCTAAAGTAGTAGGCGAGATCAGACTGGAGAAATTGTCATAGAACTATAGAGCAAGAAAAAAAGTAGACCTAGGTTTTTTGTTAATTCTTCTTTAGAATGATGAAAAAAAAGTTATTAAAAACAATAATAGAATAGGTTAAAAAATCAGTGCAAGAGAAAAAGTTGCACAAAATATTTTAAGGGGGGATTTATAAATGAAAAAGAAAGGTTTAGTATTGGTGATTGCTCTTTTGTGTATGGCAAGTTTAATGGCAGCGATGGCTTATACTTCTGCTGAAGTACAGGCAGGTTATACGGTTAGCGTAGTTAATACGGATAAGGCTTTGCTGGCACTTATTCCTAATACAGATAAAGATGGTACTGCTTATATAGATAAAGATGGCAATCTTGTTCTTGACTTTGGGCGCATTGGCAATGAAGGGAACCTTTCCGGACTACAACCGGGAAGTACGTATGAATGGCGGGGGCTAGTAGATGTGCAAAATAATTCTCAGAATAAAATTGAAGTAGACCTTAGCGTAGATGGTGCAGCTACTGAGTGTTTAACAATTATAGATGACAAAGGACATCAAGTTAAAAATCTAAAGTTGAATGGCAATAATAAAACAACTATTGGTTTTAGGGTTGCTGTACCGGCAAAAGCGCAAGCAGGACAAAATCTTACTGGTAATATTGTTGTTTCTGCAACTGCTAATTAAGGAGAAGGGAAAAGTTAAATAGCGAAAACCTCTCATTAAGATAAAATGGACCCTAAGTCAAGGACATTTTAAGCTAAGGAGAGGTTTTTTGTTTTTTGCCGGGGCTTGCCGGATTTATGTTATAATGTTGCTATGTTGTGAAAGACAATATATAGATAGTTAAATTTTTAAGCAAGGGAAGTAGAAAAATGAGGGCAACAAAATCTGTTTTTGGACCGGTACCTTCACGTCGGTTGGGGCTTTCTTTGGGTATCAGTCCCCTACCACGCAAAACATGTAATTATGCTTGTGTTTATTGTCAGTTAGGCCGAACGAGGCAGATGACTAATCAGCGGCAAGAATTTGTGCCTTGGGAAACAATTAGGGAAGAGTTTAGTAATTTTTTACAAAGTGGGGTTCCTTTTGATGTGGTGACGATAGTAGGAGAAGGTGAACCTACTTTATAT
>DUTO01000184.1 GCA_012842035.1 Clostridia bacterium
ACCTGTCTAAAAGCTCATAAGGAGGTAAAGTATCTTCTTTACTTGGAGGAGGATTGTGCTCCGGAAGAATTGGTACAAGAAGGTTTTCCTGTTGAAACAGTAGAATGGATGGTAAAAGCTGTCGCCAGAAATGAATATAAAAGAAGGCAGGCTGCTCCGGGGCTTAAGGTTAATGCCAAGCCGGGAAAAATGGAACAGCGAATGCCTTTAACTGCTCAGTATTATTAGTAGGAGAGGGAGGGGAAATATAATTAAAAGCTGGTGAATAGATGAAAAAAAACATTAAAGACCTTGGAGTTATTACCCTAGGTTGGGCATTCATTTTTTTAGGGATAATTGGACTTTTTTTGCCGGTATTGCAAGGCTTTTTGTTTTTATTGATTGGTTTATATATTCTTTCAAAAAGGTCTGTTTGGGCACAGCGATTTTTAGCCAAAATTAAACGAAGAATTCCTCGACTTTCCGGGAAACTGGAACTTGCACGTTGGAAAGGGGAAAGAATTATAAAAAAAATAAAAAAAAGACTTCGCCGACCTCGTAGATGACAGGACGTTAGTTCACAGTTTTATGATATACTTAAAAAGGTATTCCGTTTTTTGAGAAGTAGAAGGGAGGAGAGGTGAAGGGCATGGCTGATGTTTATGAGTTTTCATCTGAGGAAGATAGAAAATCCGGGCGATTTAGGATATCTCGGAAATGGTTAGTTATTTTGTTGTTGTTTCTTTTGTATATGCTGATACGTTTTCTCATATTTTTTAAATTAGATTGGACTTGGTTTAATGTTTTAGGTTATGTTACGGTTTTTTGGCGTACCTTTTCAGGAAAAATTTTGTTGGGAACAATTATTTTTGTTGTTACTTTCTTCTTAAGTTATTTAAATATCTTTTTTGTTTTTAGAATAGCGAAGAAACCTTTACGTCCTTTGCTCTCTCTAGTTCTTGCTTTTTTTGTAGCTTTTTTAGTGACCAGTAATGGAAGTCAGTTTTGGTTACAAGTTTTACAATCTTTGCACGCTGAACCGTTTGGAGTGGTTGATCCTCAGTTTAATTTAGATATTGGCTTTTATGTTTTTCGGCTTCCTGTTCTTTGGCTTGTTTATCGCTTGGTTAATCTTTTACTCTTGTTTAATGTTTGCATAGCGATACCTTTATATTTGTTTCTTTTATCCGGCAAGATTGAGATTTCAACTCAATATATGACTAAACGTATTTTTACACAGGAAGAGCGTAAAGCCATTACTCATGTTGGCTTTTTGACGGGTCTTCTTTTTGTGGGGCAGGCTTGGCGCTATAAGCTATTATCATATGAATTGCTTTTTTCGCAGGAAGGTTCCGTTATAGGTGCAGGTGCGGCTGAACTGGGGGCAAAGTTACCCGGTTATTATGTGATGATTTTTCTTTCTTTAGCTTTAGGGATTTTTGTTTTTTTCTTTTTGCATAAAAACATTAAAAAAGTTCTTTATTCCATAGTAGTTTATTTTATTGCAGCTGCTTTAATTACGGGCTTTTTTCCGGGAGTATATCAGAAGTTTATTGTGGACCCTGATGAATTGAGACAGGAATTGCCTTATTTGGAACGGAACATAGCTTTTACGCGTCAAGCCTATGGTTTAGAAAATTTAACGACAGAGGAATATCCGGTTACGGAGTTAACGAGTGCGGATATTAAGGGAAATCGCGATATTATTGATAATATTCGGCTGTTGGACCATAGAGCGACCAGGAGTACTTATGGGCAACAGCAGGAAATTCGCCTTTATTATGACTTTATTGATGTTGATGTGGATCGTTATTTAATTAATGGGAAACCGACACAAGTTTTATTGGCGGCGCGGGAGCTAAACAGAAAGGTTCTGCCGGATCGAGCGAAAACATTTAATAATTTGATGTTTAAATATACACATGGTTTCGGTTTGGTGATGAGTCCGGCAAATGCAGTAAGTGAAACCGGACTGCCGCAATATCTAATTCAAGATATTCCGCCTCAGTCAGCACTGGATCCTATTAAGCAACCGCGGATTTATTTTGGGGAGGCCGTACAGGATAATGTGATTGTCAAGACCGGTTTAAAAGAGTTTGATTATCCTCTGGGTGATGATAATCAAGAGTATGTCTATGAAGGGGAAAAAGGCATCCCGATACCTAAACTGCTTATCACGTAAAGTCAGCAATATTTTATTGAAAAAAGTCATCGGGATGCCTTTTTCCCCTTCATAGACATACTCTTGATTATCATCACCCAGAGGATAATCAAACTCTTTTAAACCGGGGGGAGGCCGTACAGGATA
>DUTO01000185.1 GCA_012842035.1 Clostridia bacterium
AAAAAAATTAATCAAAATGCGTCCACAATTATCACAATGCTGTAAAGCCTTGCCTTCTTTCACACACCTTTCCGAAACAGAAGATACACTAATATGACAACCTAAACAAGTACCTTGATGTAATTTAGCTACAAAACTTAACGGATAATGTTTTTCTGCCTCTTGATATAAATTTTTAACTTGAGACCATAACTGTTCTTCAACTTCCTCCTGCTTGCTCTTTATCTCTGCTAACTTTAATTCCACCTCGGCCTTTATTTTTTGATATTGTTCTATCCCTTCATTAAATTCCTTTTGCCACGTCTTAATTGTTTCTTGATATTGCTCTTTCTTTTCTTGGCACTCTTCGATTTTTTTTAAAAGAGTCCAATATTTCCCCTCAGTTTCTTGACCTTGTGACTCTAATTTCAAAACAACCTGCTGCAAAGAAAGAAGTTCTTTTAAAGTACTGCCTTTCGCTTCATAAAGTTTCTTTTTATTAATTTTAACCTGTTCGGCTAAGTTGCCACTCTCTTCTTCTAAAATCTGAACCTCTTTTTCCGTTTTTTTAATCATTTGCAATAACGCCTGCAGCTCTTTTTCACCTATCTTTACTTTTTCCTGAAACTCCTTTAATTTTCCCACTACAGCTTTTAATTCCTCCGACTGCCATAAATCATTTTCGGCTAATTTAAGGTCCTGTAATCTCCATAATAATCTTTCTTGCCTAAGCATTAGACACCTCCCTACGCATTATTAAAAAAGGACAGGAACAAAGTCCTCTCCTATAAAAAACAAAACGGGTCACTATTAATTTGTGAAACAACCACCCGTACATCTTTAGGCTCTAATTCTTGCTGTAAATATGTAGCGAGTGCATCCATGACAGGTCGTTCTGTCCCAAAATGTCCGGCATCCACTAAAGCCAAATCTCGTGTTAAAGCCTCTTGCGCCTCATGATACTTCAAATCAGCTGATAAATAAACATCAGCACCTAAAAATACCGCACGGTCAAGATAGCTTGCTCCACTACCTCCACATAAGGCTACTTTTTCTACCATTTTCTCTAAATCACCACAATACCTAACCAGCGAAAGAGCTAATCTCTCTTTAACTAAATTAATAAATTCTTTTAACGTAAGTGGATGAGGTAAAAAACCAATTCTACCTATTCCGACCTTTCTTCCTTCATTAGCTAAAAGATAAAGGTCATAAGCGACCTCCTCATAAGGATGTGCCTTTAATAATGCCCTGATAACTCGCTTGAGTCTAGCCTCAGGAATAATTGTTTCTAGCCTTGTTTCCTCCACATTTTCCAGTTTTCCTTGCTCCCCCAGAAAAGGCTGAGTACCTTCTAAAGGCAAAAAAGTTCCTGTTCCTTTAATGCGAAAAGTACAATGGGCATAATTTCCAATCCAACCTGCTCCGGCTCGGCAAATAGCCTCACTTACTTTTTCCGTATATTCCCGTGGCACAAAAACTGCTAGCTTATAAAGTTTCTCTTGCCAACTTTCAGTTAATAACTCTACCTGCTGTAATTCAAGTTTACGGGCTAAAACGTCATTAACTCCTCCTACAGTCGCATCAAGATTCGTATGAGCCGCATATAAAGCCATATCCTGCTGAACTATTTTTTGCAGTAGCCGGCCATGTGGCAAATCGGTACGCAACTTTGACCAAGGTTTAAAAAAAGGAGTATGATGCACCACTAACATCTCGGCACCTGCAGCTTCCGCTTCTGTCTTATCGTTAGATTTAAATGAGA
>DUTO01000186.1 GCA_012842035.1 Clostridia bacterium
ATATTTTCGGCACCAAGTTTGTATTCCAGATATTTGCACAGCTTACCGAATTGCCATTGGCTTAATTTCTGATTTTGTTTTCGGCTTCTACGTTTCTTGCGCGGATTGGTTTTTTTGTTAGCGGTATTACGTTGTACTCCCTCGACATCGCCCACAATTACTTCTTTAACTTGGTTATTGATACACCAATTCACAAAAAAGCGGGAGATCTTGTGTAGTCCGTCTTTGAGTTGCGCTTCACTTTTGGCAAGTACATAATTCATAGCTTTTCGGTATTTTTTCCATTGACGGGAGTGTTTTTGACAACGGGAGATTTTCTTTTGTAGCTCTTGTATTTTTTTGTTACGTAGACGTTTCGTACTACGAAGTTGGCGACCGGTTATAATTAACCCTTGGTTATTTTCGCATACTGCCGCGATGGCATGTATTTCTCCTAAATCAATAGAGGCCATGTTCACTCCGGTAGTTTCTTTTACTTCTAAACCATCATCTTAATTGTAGCCGCGGCATTGATTAGACCGGAAAAGAAATTGGAAATAGTGGATGTGCCTTTTTTAATGAATCGCTTTCAAGAGAAATCCTTTGCGCGTGGGGCACGACGCGAGGTTATCGCCAGTTGTACGGAAATGGGTTTAACTTTAGAGGAGTTTATGGAGATAGGGCTGAAGGCGATGCAAGGAGTGCATCGGGAACTTGGTTTGTGAAAAGATGCTGTACCGTTTCCCGTTTCGGTGCTTCATACAGTAGTTTTAATCAAGGTACTGTCTCTGGTTTTCGTATCTTCGGTCAGAACGTACTAGAACTCGGTTTGGAGTAATACCGACCGGGCTCAATTCGCATCCATGCTCAGTTCGCCCTGGGGGACGACATCCTTGTCATCCCCTCGGTATTACTAGCCTCACCTTCGCTAAGCACGTTGAGCTGACCTACGATAAGTCACCCTCCGGCAGTCCCTTGTTTAAAACAGTATTGCAGAGGGAAAGAAACGTTAAACGGTACAGCATCTTTTCTTAGATGTAGGAAGAGGAGCGTTTCCCGTTGCGGTGCTTCATATAGTAGTTTTAACCAAGGTACTGTCTCTGGTTTTCGTATCTTCGGTCAGAGCGTATTTTAGCTTGGCTATAAAACGGCCAAGCTTTTTCATACATATTTTTACCTATTTTGCCTCACAATAAGGCAGAGAAAGTATTTTAGTAGGGTAAAGGTATGTTTAGAAAAATAATTAACAGATTACGGTTAAGACAAATTCTGCAGCAAAAGGCAAAAGAAAAGGCGCAGGACAATGCGCCAAAAGGGCTGACAAGACTTTCTCGTCAGCTTGAGGACAATTTAACTCTGTTTAAAAATATTTTAGGGCAGAATAGTGACTTGGTTATTCGTGAGTTTAGTTTCGGGGGAGAGGGAAAAACTAAAGCTGCCCTTGTTTTTTTCGATGGTCTTGTCGATAAAGAAATTATCAACGAAAGTATTATTAAACCATTGATGTACGATAGTCATTTGTTTAGTGCTCAACAGTTGAGACAACAACAAAGTTTTGATTTTCTTGAAGAAAAAATGATTTCCGTGGGTGAAGTTAAAAGAATAAATTTAATTGCTGACTTATTGAATGACTGTTTATACGGAGATACTGTTTTTTTAATAGATGGTTTTGCGGAAGCTTTGCTTATTAATACTAAAGGCTGGGAATTTCGGGGAGTAACGGAGCCAAAGACGGAAGCGGTGGTCAGGGGGCCGCGCGAAGGTTTTACCGAAACTTTAAACGTTAGTGTTTCTTTATTACGGCGTAAAATTCGTCACCCTGATTTAATTATGGAAAAGATGCAGTTAGGAGCAAAGACAAGGACCGAGGTTTGTCTGGCTTATCTTAAGGGAGTGGTTAGTGCAGGGTTGGTGGCCGAAGTAAAGACACGCTTACAAAGCATAAAAACAGATGCCATTTTAGAATCCGGGTATATTGAGCAATTTATTGAAGATGCTCCTTTCTCCCCTTTTCCTACGGTC
>DUTO01000187.1 GCA_012842035.1 Clostridia bacterium
ACGGTTACCACGACCGATTGGTTCGGCCATTAGTATTGTGGGGGCACTCGTCATTGGTGAGGCTGCTGTTTCGGCCGGATTGATTGGTGCACCTATAGTTATTGTCATCGCCATAACGGCGATAACTTCCTTTGTAGTAATTTCGTTAGCTGATGTAGTTTTGCTTTTGCGAACCCTGTTAATTTTTGCAGCAGCATTTTTAGGAGGTTTTGGGATTATCATTTTTTTATTAGGATTGTTAATCCATTTAACTACGTTAAGGTCTTTTGGCGCACCTTATCTTTCTCCTTTCACTCCTTTGAGTGTTAGTGGTTTAAAGGATACTGTGGTTAGGGCACCTCTTTGGGCAATGGACACACGACCACAAGCAATTAGCACGGTTAATCGTCGGCGGCAAAAATTTGGGTTATTACCTCAACCACCGTCAAAGGAGGAAAACAGTGAGGACTAAAACAAGAGTAAGTTTTAGGAAGTCGGTTTTAAAAATATTGTTTCTTTTCTTTTTGCTGTTTAGTCTTTTTACGATGGCAGGTTGTTGGGATCGTCATGAACTTGATAGTTTAGGGATTGTTTTAGGGATAGGTATTGATAAGGGTAAAGAAGACCCGAGTCAGGTTGAAATTACCGCTCAAATTATTAAACCTGGGGAAATAAAAGGGCCTAGTAGTGGCGGCGGAGGAGGTGGAGGTGGAGGTGGTGGTGGAGGAAAGGGACAGCCTTATTTAAATATAACGAATACGGGGGAGGCAGTTTTTGATACAATCAGGGAATTTACGCATCTGGTTAATCGCCGCCTGTATTTTTCGCATAATGTAATCTTGCTGATTGGACAAGAAGCGGCTGAAGAAGGAGTCGGGAAATATCTTGACCTTTTTTTTCGTGACCCGGAACCGCGTTTAACAAGCTGGTTTATTGTTACTAAAGGAAAGGCTAAAGAGGCTTTGGACACAAAAGCAGAGTTGGAGCAAGTGCCGGCTCTCAATATTGCTCAACTTGTGGAAGCTCGGGCAGCTACCTCTGAAGTTAGTGCTGTCAATTTATATGACTTTATGACCCGTTTCATGAGTAAGACAACAGCACCGATAGCCTCTTTGTTAGAAATAGAAAGCCGGGGTGAAGAAAAAATAGCTCGTTTAGTAGGAACGGCTGTTTTTAAAAAAGAGAAAATGGTGGGTTCTTTAGATAAAGCCGAAACGCGAGGCTTGCTGTGGGTTTTAGGTAAGGTAAAAAGTGGGATTGTTGTTACTCCCTGTCCCGGTGGAGAAGGTAAGGCGTGCCTGGAAATAATTTGGACCAAGAGTAAGGTTATTCCGGAAATAAAAGGGGGTAAATTAGAGATAACAGTAACAATTAAGGAAGAAGGCAATTTAGGCGGACAGATGTGTGCTCAAGATTTAACGTTACCGGAAACATGGATAGCTTTGGAGAAAAACAAGGCTAAAGTGATACAGCAGGAAGTAAAAGCTGCTTTACAAAAAGCGCAAGCTTTAAATACTGATATTTTCGGGTTTGGCGATGCCGTACATAGAAAATATCCGGCATTGTGGAAAGAATGGGAAGCACAATGGGATGAGATTTTTCCGAACCTGAAAGTGAAAGTTTTGGTAGAAGCAAAATTACGTCAGACCGGCATGATTGCGAAGCCGGTTAAACCGGAATAGGTAGGTTTTAATGATGCGACTCGAGCAAGGTAGAATTTCCAGTATACAGCTTGTTATGCTAATCATTGGTTATATTTTTGGTACCAGTTTAATTTTAAATCCTGGGAGGATGGCCGGACATGATGCTTGGTTGACTGTTTTAGCCGGGTTGACCGAAGGGTTAATTTTTGTTTTTATAATTACTGCTTTAGGGACTAGATTTAAAGGGAAAAATTTAATCGAGATTAATGACCTTATTTTTGGTTCATATTTAGGCAAAGTAGTTTCTTTGGTTTATCTTTGGTATTTTTTACATTTAGCCAGTATGGTCTTGCGGAGTTATGGTGATTTTTTTACTGATACTATTTATC
>DUTO01000188.1 GCA_012842035.1 Clostridia bacterium
AAAAAGGTGTAACCGGAAATAAGGTAAAATACTTGACACCAACTTGTTTGTCACCCTTCTTGATTTCTTAAAGGTGTTGCAATATGATAAAGATGACCATGCAGGGAGGAAGGTTTAATAATATGAAGCAGGGAAAAGTAAGAGTTAAGCCTTTTGTCAAATGGGCGGGTGGGAAAGGACAACTTTTAGACGAGCTCAGAACAAAATATCCGGAGGACTTAGGGAAAAGTATAAACAGGTACTGCGAACCTTTTGTTGGCGGAGGAGCTGTTTTGTTTGACCTCCTTTCAACATACAGCTTCAAGGAAGTTTTGATTAATGATATCAATGTTGAACTCATTAACACATATTGTCAGATAAAAAATCAGGTGGAAGATTTATTGCAACGACTTGAATATTTACAAAACGTTTATTGGCCTCTGGCTAAAGCCGAACGAAAGAAAATGTATTTTGCAATACGTGAGCGTTTTAATTACTTGAAAGTAAATGGTAATGAACAGGCCAACTTAGAAAAGGCAGCTTTGTTTATATTCTTGAATAAAACTTGTTTTAACGGTCTCTTTCGAGTTAACAAGAAAGGGCTGTTTAATGTTCCAATGGGAGCATACAAAAAACCGCTTATTTGTGATAGAGAAAATTTACTTACTATTAACAAGTTATTGCAGGGTATACAAATTCGTTGTGGTGATTATAAAGAGTGTGCTGGTTTCATTGATAAAAATACTTTTGTCTATATTGATCCACCTTATCGTCCGCTTTCTATAACGGCAAGTTTTACAGCTTATTCAGAGAATGTGTTTGATGACCATGAACAGATTGCCTTGGGTAAATTTGTAGATGAGATCCATCAGAAAGGCGCTAAGGCAGTTATTAGTAATTCTGATCCTAAGAACACGGATAAGAATGATCATTTTTTTGATAAAATTTATAAAAAATATAATATTGAGAGAGTTACAGCTAAACGGATGATTAACTGTAATAGTGAACGTCGCGGAGAAATAAGTGAACTGCTGATCAGTAATTATTGAGGTGATAGTTATGAAAATGATAGATAAATACAAGGAATTTGGTGTTTTTTCTGAAAAAGCGGCATTTGAGTATTTACTGGCAAATTTAAAAGATACAATACGTACTTATGACTTTTTTGTAGCATGGGAAAAAATATTTGGTAATGTATTAAAGGTTGAGGTAGCATTAAATATTCTTAATACCTTAATTGGGAAAGATGATCTTGAAAATAAACTCAAAGAACTTATAAGGTCTTATCCGGAGATTGTCCCTGTAATTCCTTTGCTTATTGCCGTTAGAGAAACTTCCATTAAGGTGGCTGACATGGGCAGTGATGTTGAATACTCTTTTGCTGAGAGAAAAAGATATGATGACGACGAGATTGACAGAATTGTTTATTTCGCAAGCAAATGTGGTATACTTAATATTTTAGCGGATAAGAGCATCAAAAATCTTGTAGATTATTATCTTGGTGTTGAGGTTGGTTTGGATACCAACGCTCGTAAAAACAGAAGCGGGAAAGCAATGGAAAATTTAATAGAGGTATATGTAAAAACAATCTGTGATAAACACGGTTATAATTACATAGCCCAGGCAAGTGTAACTGCAATTAAAGCAGAGTGGGGACGAGATGTTCCTACGGATAAATCACAGCGGTGCTTTGATTTTGCGATTAAGGCAGGAGAAAATATTTATTTGCTTGAAGTTAACTATTATAGCGGTGGCGGTACAAAACTAAAGTCTGTGGCGGGTGAGTTTAAAAGTCTTTTTGAACTTGTGAAACAAGAGCCGAAAGTAGGTTTTATTTGGGTTACTGATGGACCGGGTTGGCTGACAGCCCAACATCCGCTTCTTGAAACATTTAATGCGACGGATTATGTTATAAATATTAAAATGATTGAAAATGGGTTACTAGAAGAAATTATTACCAAAGGATTATGATATGAGTAGAAAAAAGGAAGTAAAGTGGGAGCCTGATAATTTTGAATTACAGACGACAACAGTGTGGTCTTTCCCGGAACGCGGAGATTGGGCAACACATAACTCAAAATATAGAGGGAACTGGTCACCCTATATTCCTCGTAACTTGCTTTTGCGGTACTCGCAAGAAGGCGATTTAGTGCTTGACCAATTTGCGGGCGGAGGAACTACACTTATCGAAGCGAAACTTTTAAACCGTAAGATTATTGGTGTGGATATTAACCCGGAGTCTCTTGAATTATGTAAAAAGGTTGTTGATTTTACAAGGGAGGATTGCGGTGAGGTATATATAAGGCATGGTGATGCTCGCAATCTCAGTTTTATTTCCAATGAACAGATAGATTTCATTTGTACGCATCCGCCATATGCTAATATTATTCAGTATAGCGAAGATCTGGAAGGTGATTTGTCACACTTAAAGGTCCCTGCATTTCTAGAGGAAATGAAAAAAGTAGCCGCTGAATGCTATCGTGTTCTGAAGAAAGATAAGTTTTGTGCAATTTTGATGGGAGATACAAGACAAAAAGGGCATATGATTCCTATGAGCTTTGAGGTTATGAAAATCTTTGAGGAAGCAGGATTTAAGTTAAAAGAACTTATTATTAAAGAGCAACATAACTGTAAGGCTACAGGTTATTGGAAGACTAATAGTGTCAAGTATAATTTTTTGTTGATTGCCCATGAGTATTTGTTTGTATTTCGGAAGTAAGGATAGCAAAAATAGTCTATCTTAAATGCTGTTTTAACTTGACAGCAGGTTTTCTTATGCCTATACTGTGCATATAGAGTATATACGGTATGAACGGTACATACGGTTAAGGTGTCCGGCAGAGGGAGGGACTTCATGGATATAATTATTAGCAATTCATCAGCAGACCCTATTTATGAGCAGATTGTGCAACAGATTAAGAAAGAAATACTGACAGGGGAACTGCAAGAGGGAGAGGCTTTACCATCTATTCGGAGTTTAGCTAAGGAACTGCAGATTAGTGTAATTACTACCAAACGAGCTTATGCGGAATTGGAAAGAGAGG
>DUTO01000189.1 GCA_012842035.1 Clostridia bacterium
AGTCATAATATATAGGACAGGGGGAAGTGAAAATGAAAAAAACTTTTTTAACTAAAATAAAAAATGGTTTGCAAAAAATTAAAACTCCTCATTTAACACGTGATGAAATTAACCTTAACTTATGGGGATTAAATTTATTTGTCAAAAGAGAAACCACCTCGGAAGTCCCGACCGAATTATCGGTAATTATACCACGAGTTGAATATGATGCACAAAAAATAATTATGAGCAGTATCACGGTCGTTATTGCTCCACGCCATCCCCTAGCTGAAAAGGAGTCTAGTTCTCCTACCCTACTTCAACT
Organism: Clostridia bacterium; assembly: GCA_012842035.1. Taxonomy (GTDB): domain Bacteria; phylum Bacillota; class Peptococcia; order DRI-13; family DTU073; genus DUTS01. The sequence continues at coordinate 305 of DUTO01000189.1, forward strand.
TACACCAACAAAGGTAAAAAACAAATCAATCTTTAACCCCAAATAGAAAAACACCTTTTTTAAACTCAACCTACCTCAGTAGTCAGACTCGCATTAGACCACTTACCACAACGATCACCCCAACGAGCGATAACCACATCATTTTCATAAATCTGAATAACCTCACACAGATTAGGACAACCTTGACATTCAAAACTAGTCGGCCGGAAATTAAATTCTGCCGCTCCCCAACCTTTAAATTTGGTAGGCTTATTTTGAGTAGCCTTCATGGCCAAATAACAACACCCTACAGCTCCCATCACATCATAATATTTAGGAATAATTACTTCTGTGTTTAAAGTTTTTTCAAAAGCTGCTTTAATTCCTACATTGGCTGCTACGCCACCTTGGAAAACTACCGGGGCAAGAATTTCCTTCCCTTTACCTACATTATTGAGATAATTACGGACTAAAGCTTCACAAAGCCCGGCAATAATATCTTCCACTGAATGACCCAGTTGTTGTTTGTGAACCATATCCGATTCGGCAAAAACAGCACAACGCCCGGCAATACGTACCGGATTATCAGACTTTAAAGCTAATTCACCAAATTGTTCGATCGGTATGTTCAAGCGGGCCGCTTGTTGGTCAAGAAAAGAACCTGTTCCTGCCGCACAAACAGTATTCATAGCAAAGTCAGTAACCACACCATCTCTGACAATAATAATTTTAGAGTCTTGGCCACCTATTTCAATAATTGTTTGCGCTCCGGGAACAAGTTGCGAAACAGCTACAGCATGAGCTGTAATCTCATTTTTGACCACATCAGCTCCTACTAAAACAGAAGAGAGATTACGTGCACTTCCTGTTACTCCTACCCCCATAATTTCAATATCCGTTCCTAACTTACTACCTAAGACTCTTAAACCATTCTGAACTACCTTTACCGGCTGGCCTACAGTTCTCGTATAAATATTTTCTAATATCTCTCCTTTTTCATCAGTCACCACTAAGTTCGTACTTACCGAACCCACATCCACACCAAGATAAGCTTTCTTCACAAATGCTCCCCCTAACTTTAAATCATAAATTGCTCATCTGTTTAAAGAGCTTCTGCTAATCTATGTTCTCGTCGTTGTAATAACAAATCGACAAAAGCCTCTAACCTTGTCTGCATTCCCGCTTTACCCATCATTTCATCTAAAAAAATAGTCATTACCGAAATTTCTTGGTCATGAGAAACCTGAGGTAAAATCCCTTTAGCCACAATTTCCGGAATACAAGAAAATGGGGCAAGTTGAATTACTCCGTCAAAACCACGCTCGGCAAACATCACCGTTTCTCCGATTGAATTAATGCCATGCCCACCAATCATCTGCCGTAAATAAGGTTGTGCTAACTTAATTACTTTCTTTTCGTGGCGAGACAGTTTAGTATTCTCTTTAATCCAATGGAATAAGTGCATTGCTCTTTCCGTATAAACTCCCATTTCTCCCAGCGTGGCCTGAATGTCTAAATTAGCGAAAGGCTCTATCAGTACATATATTTCCCCAATTATACCTATTTTTAACGGTTTTCTACTTTTATCCTGAGGAATGTTTCTTAACATCTGCACACAAACCTCTCCAGCTTCTTTAATATCTGAGGGAGTAATTGGTTCATCCATCAACTGCAAACATTTCCTATAAACCCGCGTTGTTTCCCCGGTATTAATTTCATAGGGGCGCACATGATAAGAAAGAATTTCAATCTCATCAAGTGCTTTTAATTTTGCCCAGGCAGGTCTAAAGGCCTTTAAAAATTGCCACCAACTAGTTTGACCCGTTTTTAATAACCATTTTAATTTAGAGATAAACTCCTTATAAGTCTTAGCAATAGAATCAAAAACTATAATCTTGGTATCATAACCCAAGTCTTGAATTATTTTTTGATGCAAAACACCATAATACCCGGCCCGACAAGGCCCATGTCCACCCGAAGCAACAATCACCTCTGCTCCTTTTTCAATTGCTTCCAAATATGTTCCTAACATAATTTTAAAAGGGATACAGGCAAACTCCGGTGCATACATCGTCCCCAAAGACATCGTCCTTGCTGTAGGTAGCGGTGCCACAATAGGCTCATGCCCAATATCTTTAACTAATTGCTTAAAGGCTAAATAAGAATTACCCATGATGGGAAAAGATATTTTCATCGTTCTTCCTCCGTAATCTTAACATATCTACAAAAGCCTCAATACGCGTAAAAATTCCCGCTTCCCCGGTTTGTTCATCTAAAGAAAGCGTTAAAAAGGGTATTGGCCCGCTATGTTTAGCTTCCAGTTCCATGAGCTTATCCACCATCGCATCAGGGCCACAACCAAAAGCTGTCACATGAACAATTCCATCAACCTTTTTCTCATGCAGATAATAAAAAGTAGCTCGAATCGTACGATTGCTAAAATACCAGAAAAGACTTTTCGGTAAATATTTAGCTTGTGCTTCCAAGCGATGAGGGGGAACCATTTCTACGGTCCACGGCTTGATTCCCATGTGACCTAACTTCTCAAAAAGTCCCACATTAACAAAAGAGTCATAAATTAAATAAGGATAACCAAGAATAGCTAAGTCTATATCTGTGGTAAACTGCTTCGACTCATGACAAATTCGTCCTTCAATCACCGCATCAATAGCTTCCTGTACTTCAATTCCCTGTACTAAATATTGCTTGAATTTATCCTGACATTTTTGAGCCTGGCGATAAGCCTGCCAAACAATAAAACCCCTTTTTTCCAGCTGCTCTGCCACCTTGCGACAAAGATCCCACTTGGGAAATAACCCTTTGCTTAAATCTACTTTTTCATCAATTATGCGTGGTAAATCAGCAATAGAATTACGCACCATATCCGGCAAACCGAGAAATTTAGGGCAAAAAACTTCTGTTTCCATTTTGCGTACTTTAACCATGCGGGGCATAAACAAGACATCAACCTGCTCTTTTAGCTCAGCTACATGACCGTGATAAAGTTTAATCGGCAAACAAGCATCATTAACAGTTTCCTCAACACCTAAATCAAGACTATATTTAGTTGTAGGCAAGGAGGTTACTACCTCACATCCTAATTCCGTAAAGAAAGTATACCAAAACGGATAATATAAGAAATAAAATAAAGTGCGCGGAAAACCTATTTTTAATTGTGTCAATTGCTTTCCCCCTTAAAATCTTTACGAAAACCACTGCCTTTTTATGCTTAGCCTCACTTGTTTTTCAATAAACCGTGCAAACAAATCATCATCATTTGCTCTGCTAATTCTTGTGACGAAGTTTCAGAAAAAGCCGATTCCTTTTCCAAATATTTAGCCATAGAAACCATAATTAAAACTCCGGCTAAAGTTAAAGCAATAACCTTCGAAGGCACTTCATCTTTTAAATGACCTTGCTCTTTTAAAAGGTCTACATAACTAATAATCGGCTTAGCTAAACGAGGTAGAAAGTTATAATAGTAATAACCACGAATTTTATCATTTTCCAACAGTTCTATTAACAAACGTTTAAATAGAGAGAAATTATTCTCTACTTTGTGCACTCGATTCATAATAAACGACAACAGAACTATTTCCGTATCTGTTTCTCGATCAAAACTAATTTCCTGAAAAGTTTCCCCGGCGATATTAAAAATCGCTTCCAAAAACAGCTCATCTTTACCGCCAAAGTGCTTATAAATAACCGGTTCCGTAATACCACAAGCTTGAGCAATATCTTTAGTTTTCGTCTCATGATAACCATTTTCCACAAAAAGCTTTGTCGCCATTTCTAAAATCTGAGCTTTACGTTGTTCTTTCGTCAGTCGCACCCATCACACATCCCCCTTAGCCTGTGGTTAGTAAGTACTAACTTAATAATAAAACACTCTTTCTCCGGAGTCAAGCCATAATTTTTCTGAAAAA
>DUTO01000190.1 GCA_012842035.1 Clostridia bacterium
GCTTTATGTACAGCATCCTCTTCTTTATTCTGAATCAATAAAGTAGGAATTTCACCAGCCAGACAAGCCGATAAAGCGATTAAACCTTGACTATATTCTTGCAATAAAGACAAGTCCACACGTGGTTTATAATAAAAACCTTCTAACCAAGAAGCAGAAACAAGCTGGAGAAGATTCCGATAACCTTCTTGATTTTCCGCTAAAAGCACTAAATGAGATGGGGAGTCATCTACACCCGCAACCTTATCAAAACGACTGCGTGGAGCTACATAAACTTCACAACCAACAATCGGATGAAGACCGGCCTTTTTAGCCTCTTTATAAAAATCAAGTACCCCGTACATCACCCCATGGTCAGTAATAGCTAAAGCATCCATCCCCAATGCTTTAGCTTGCTGCATCAACTCCTCAAGCTTACTGGCACCATCAAGGAGACTATAACATGTATGATTATGCAAATGAACAAAAGACACGCTTTCTTCCTCCTCGAGCAAAAGTCATTTTTTAACGATTCGCGCACTAACTAAAGCTTTGGCCTTCAATTTCTCTTGACAATAGATACCTACATCAGCTAAACAAAACTTTTTCTCTAAATGAACAATTTGAGCATAAACCTCGGCCACATCCCCTACCGCAAAGGGATGAACGTGCTGTAAAGAAAGATTTTGCACCAGTGTATCTAAACGATACTGTTTACGAGCCGCAATATACGCTGCTGTAGAAATTATGGTCACTAAAGTTCCCGGGCTTGCCGTGCCATCTTCATCAATCATAAATTCTGAAATTTCCCCGGTAAGCTTAATCCCTTCCTTCCAATCTGTCAATTTAAAACCACTCATCACTAAATTATCGACAGTTTCCCCCACATGAGGTTGTTTCTGTGTTTGTTGAAAAGCAGCCAAAATATCCTGACGACTAACTACACCTACTAATTTTTTCCCCTTCACAATAGGCACAAGTTCAAAACCTTCCCACACTAACACACGTGAAAGATGAGTTAATAAAGTACGTGGTTCCACCATTAAAACATCCTTAGTCATCACGGAAAGAATACTGGCCTCTCGCTCCGCCCCGGCTACATCCACCGCCGTAACCATTCCTACCACCATCATATTTTTATCTAAAACCGGGAATCTGCTATGCCCCGTCTTTTCGGCCATTTTGTGCCAATCGTCCACCACTGCTTCCGACGGCAAATAAAAAACATCCCGAACCATAATATCGCCCACATAAATAAGTTCTTTTTCCTTTAACCGATCGTAAACAGCTCTATTTAACATAGAAACAGCTTCAAAAGTATCATAAGAGCAAGAAATTACATTCAGTTTCTTTTTTTGTGCTTTCCGCATAATCTCTATCGGTACTTTTAAAGCTGCCGTAACTACTAAATGAGCACCAACCTCTAAAGCTAATTTTTGTAATTCCGGTTGATTACCTACAAATAGCAAAGAATTCTTTACTAAAAACTTTTTTAAAATTTCAGGGCTATAGCTACCAATAACAAAATTTGCCGGGGACAATCCTAAATTTCCCCGACTAGTCAAAACTTCCCCTTCTATTATTTTGGCCACTTCTCGTAAAGTAAGGTCTTCAATCCCCTTTTCCTCTTCAGATTCAATACGAATAGTCCCTACCTTAGGGATAGAACTAACCAGCCCTTGAGCCTCAGCCTCTTTAATGGCTCGATAAGCAGTACCCTCACTAACATCCAGCTCCTTGGCAATCTGTCGCACGGAGATTTTCGCCCCTACCTCCAAAGCCTTAATATAGCGAATAATTAATTCATGTTTAGTTACGCCCTGTTCTGCAATAACGCCCATGATACTATCTACACCCCCTTTTACCCAAGAAACATCTTCCTTAAGTATAACAGATTAACGAATCTGTTACAATATTTTTGCCTTAAAAAAAGAGTGTATTAGTACAGTACCCAATAAGCCCTTCCGGTTCTATTTTTTTAATCTCTGCCGCAACAGTCCTCCTATTCGCCCTGATTCTTCAGCTGTCAATTCACCCCACCCATCTTGTTGAATTTTCTCCCATAAACCTAATTCTTGCGCAATTTCTATCTTCAACAAATTCTGCCTGATGTCCTTTTTCTTTTCCCGTGTAATTATACTCACCTCACAATTTTTATATGATTTTTTCATTAAAAATATCCGTTAAACCCATTCTTTCTACCCGTTTTTCTATCGCTTCAACATCTATCGTATATAGCCCTTGAACAATCATCCGCTGAAAATATTGTCCCCCGGAAAAAGTATAACGATTCTTTAAACCTTCCGGTGTTTTAATCCTTTCATTGGCAAAAGCAATTAAATCGCCCAGTACTAAACCGCGTGGCAATTCTAAAAGAGGCATACCCAAATAAAGACGCACACTATTATGACCGGCTAGACTCCCTGTAGTTATGGCTTCAGTATGACCGACAAAAAGCCCCGCTTTTTCCCCCGCACAAAGCAAATTCTGTAGCCCTTCAACTTTTAAAGCATTATTCCGCGGCGCCATTGATAAATAACGAATAGAATTCCCCTTTCCTCCGGAATAAGGGTCATCATAACGAGCAAATTCAAAACCCGAAATTTTCCTTAATTTTTCCAACGGATAATATGAAGACATTAACTTGACATATCCCGTATCAAGCAGGATTAGGTTTTCCGCAAACTCTCTTAAAGCATACTGCTGACATACTTTATAATCTAATTTTCCCACATTAATATCTTCGGCAGGAAGCGGAATAATCACTACTCCCTCCCGATCCAGTTTTTCCATAATTTCTTTACTTAAAGAATGCTTAGCCAATTTACAAGAACCACTATAAGCGCCATAAGATTCATCACCTCGCTGCCCTAAAAGGTCTTCCACCCCCGCTCGCTGACTAATACTAATGCGCGGACCATAAGAAGGACAACGCAAAATACACATGGCACAACCATTACCATAACGAAGACAATTACCCATCGGTCCTGTCGACCCTGTCGCTTCAATAAAAACATCGCCCTCTACGGTGCTACCATCTGCTAAAACAATACTTTTCAAGGAAGCACCTTCTTTTTTTACATCTACGGCTCTTGTCTCCAGTTTAATTGTAATCTCCATTCCCGCTAACTTTTTCCGTACTAAGGGTTCTACCTTCGTCACATCATATAAAAAGGCATGTTTATGTCGTGGGAAATTAACATTTTTATGTCTGGTTGCCCAATCCGTTATGGCTAATAATTCTCCGGCACCAAGGGCTATTATTTCTTCAGCCGCTGTAAAACGCCCATTATTACGCATAATTCCCCCCACATTACCTAGCCCCAATAATAAATCAGTTTTTTCCAAAACAACGACCTCTGCCCCAGCTTTCCTAGCTGTAACAGCAGCCGCACATCCTGCCCAACCACCACCAATAACCACAACTTTAGCCACTTCCTTTACCTCCCTCCATATATACTTAATGGTTCTAACTGTGTTTTGCATCTTTTTACTCTACTGCCATCAGCCAATCTGGTTTGACAACTGCCACACACACCTTCCCCACAGCACAATTGAGCATTATTAGAACAAACAAAATATACCTTACGTTCTACCTCTTGCAACAAACAACTAATTCCTTGATGCAACAGTTCAGAACCTCCACCGTAAATTAAGCCAAATCCCCTCTGCAGAAAACTTTCTCTGAGATAAATTAACGTTTCTTCTGTTATTGTAAAATCCTCTCTCTTTAATAATTCTTTTTCACGAACCTGACAGCCCATTTTTCGGAATAAATCTCCGGTAAAATCCACCTCGATTCTACCTCGATCTAAAAGCACCTCTACTTCATTTCCTCCCTGTAAAAGCTTTCTGGCCACCGGTAAAGCCGGAGCCTGCCCAATACCCCTTACCACCAATAAAGCCTTCCCTTTTTGAAAACTCTTCAAATATTTCAAGCCTAGAATTCCGTTCCAATAAGGGCCACGCAATAAAACCTCTTTCTGCCCTTCTTGCTGTAATAAATATTTTGTTTTAATCCCACGTTTTTGTACAGCAATCTCAATAATTCCCGCCCTTTCATCTGCACTCATAATGGACATAGGCAAATCAAAAAAAGTCGGATAAGCAGGCGCTCTTAAAAAAACATAAGCGCCGGGCTGATTAAGTTCGCGAGCTAAAGTTCTCTTAACCTGAATTTTCAACAAAGTAACTAGAGGAGCTATCTCTTTCTGTTCTAAAATTCTACAAGCATGTACCGGTCTTCTTTCTTTACTCTGCACATTATTCCAAATATATTCTTGATAAATACAAACCCCACGCCAATTTATGCAATCACAAAAAACCTTGCCTTGTAATTGGGAGCACATAATACACTCTCCCGTTTCCGCTAAATAGCAAGGACAATATTCCGTACCGGCATCAATACAATTAGTAATTCCCATTTTCTCTAACACCCCTTTTCCCCTTTATTAGAGTATTAAAAAGGTAAGCAAAGGGTGCATTTTTCCATAAAAAAAAGAGCCTGCTGGCTCCTTTCTTTACATTAAATTGGCTAACTCTCTTCAAATAAATCAGGATAACAATAGAGAGTCTGTTTATCAGTAGGCACATCTTTAAATTCAGCTAATATTTTGGAGTATTTAAAAGCAAAATTAAAGAATAAATGAATTTCAGGTTTGCTTCTGTCTATAGAACGCAAAACTACTTTATCCGGATAAAAAAGATACTGATAGTCCTGGTCACGCCAGCAAAGCTGCATATTACCAATTACTAAACAGACATTACCCCATTCTTTAATCGAAAAATCATTAATACTTCCTCGCCCTAACTCTAACTGTTGACCTATACTAAACCCTACCGTATGGTCAGATTTACCCATAAATGTAGTAAAATGCTCCAGAATAAAACGACAAGGCAAACTTACTTCTTCTACTAGTCTTCTTTCTGTCGTTAGTTTTTCTTCAAAAGCCTTTAATCTGCGTACCGCAGGATAATTCTCCTCCTCTAGCAGATTATACTTTTTCTTACATTGCCAAAGACTTTGCGTTACTTCTTCTAAAGCTGCCAAATACCTGCCATCACGCTCCTGCCGTTTCTCCATTTTTCTCCCTCCTCAGCAAAACAACTCATCCGTTATGTTCATTATACACTAGCCAGCATAGATTTTTCCAGATTAAACATCTTCATTGACTTCTCGCCCTAAAATTCATATAATATAAACATAACTAAACGATCAGCTTACTTTTAAATCGGGATGTGGCGCAGTTTGGTAGCGCGTCTGCTTCGGGAGTAGAAGGTCGCAGGTTCAAATCCTGTCATCCCGACCATTATTTTTAC
>DUTO01000191.1 GCA_012842035.1 Clostridia bacterium
AAAGAAAAGTTGTTCTTTCGCAGATATCCAACTCCAACACTTTTAAACGCAAAGTTTTCTGAAGATATTCTTTAAAGTCCTTAACAAAAAAACGTTCTACTTGTGAAGCAGGTACAAATCCTCTAACCCCTACATCAACTAGCAAACCGCCTTTTACTATATCTGTAACCGGAGCCTCAATAATTTCACCTGCTTTTTGTGCTTGCTCCAATTTATCCATTACTTCATTAAAATAAGCTTTTTTACGAGAAAGAATGATATTTCCTTCTTTATCTTTTTTAATTACCTCAACTAAAATTTCTTCTCCAACCTGTAATTCTTTATTAAGGTCTGCTTTGTAATTAGTAAATTCCGTTACTGGTAAGACTCCTTCAGATTTACCGCCAATATCAATAAGAGCTTCTTCACTTGATACTTGAACAACTGTCCCTTTAACCAGGTCTCCAGGTTGAAATGTTTGTATACTAATTTGATCATCAAGATTTACCGTGCTTTGGGTTAATTCATCAGTTTTTTCCGAGGTCGTTTCCTCTATTTCCTCTTGATTTTGCTTTATGGTTTCTCCTTGATTTTCAACCTTAATTTCTTCTGTATTTTCTCCCTGATTATTTTCCTTAAATTCTTCCATCTGTTCTACAACCTCCTTAATAATCCAGTCAGGGGTTGAAGCCCCTGCTGTAACACCTACCTTTTTTTTATTTTGAAACCAACAAAACTGTAAATCTTGTGCTTTTTCTACCTGATATGTAGAAACATACTTTTGACATATTTCGGTTAGCTTTTTTGTGTTGGAACTATGTTGACCGCCTACAACAATCATCAGGTCAACTTCTTGCGCTAACTTTGCAGCAACCGCTTGACGAATTCGTGTTGCCGAACAGATCGTTGGTAAAATCTTTAAGTCAGTAACTTTTGTCTGTAAATAACTTATTAGTTCGTTAAATCTATTTTCTGTTTCTGTTGTTTGAGCTAAAAGAGCAACTCTGTCCTGAAGTTCTAATTTTTTTAATTCCTCTAACGATGCTATAACAACAGCTTTATCTTCTGTCCAGGCTACTATTCCTTGCACTTCTGCATGGTTTTTATCACCTAAAACAAACACTTGATAACCCTGTTCTTGTGCTTCTTTAGCTGCCATCTGGGCTTTTCTTACATGAGGACACGTGGCATCAATTATTTTTTGACCCTGCTTTTTTAATTTAGTATAAACCTGTGGTCCTACCCCATGAGTTCTAATTAAAACAGAACTTTCCTGCTTTGTATCTATCTTTTCTTTAACTCCTAACTTTTCTAAGCGGGTAGTTTCTTGTTGATTATGAATAAGTGGACCTAAAGAAAATACAGGTCCATTACGGGCTGCTTTTTCCGCTGTTAACACTGCATTTCTTACCCCAAAACAAAATCCAGCATGTTCAGCTATAATTATTTTCAACAGCCTTGCACATCCTTCATGAGACATTTCATCTTATCCATTATTTCAGAAGTAACTCTTTCTAAGTCTTCTGAAGATACTTTTTTTCCATATAAATCTTCATAAAATAAAGGTTTACCTATGTTAACTTTTATTTTACCCCTAAAAGTAAGTGGAAATGTAGTTTTTGTACCACCAAGATACATCGGAATTATCGGAGCTCCAGCTCTTAAAGCAAAAAGAGCTGCCCCGGGGTGAAAAGGAAGTAATTCTCCTGTTTTACTCCTACGTCCCTCCGGAAATAACCCTAAAACATCACCGTTTTTCAGTATTTTGTTAGCTGTACGCAAAGCATTGCGATCAGGCTGTCCTCGTTTAATTGGAAAAGCATTAAGTATAGAAATTAATTTTCCTAGTAAAGGAATTTTAAATAATTCTTCTTTCGCCATAAAATGTACAGTTCGATCAACTGAACAAGCTAAAATAACAGGGTCCCATAAAGAAACATGATTTCCAATTAAAACAATCGGTCCTTCTTGAGGAATATTTTCTCTCCCTTTTATTTTCCAATTATTAAATATAGCTAAATAAATAGCAATAAGTTTTTTAATTATCTTATAAAACATTATTTACTGTTTCCTTTTTTTGTTGATAGATATGAAAAATTTTCTGAACAACCTCTGTAGGATTTAAACAAGTGGTATCAACAATTACTGCATCTTGAGCAGGAATTAATGGGCTTGCTGCTCTATTCTCATCAATATAATCACGCTTAGCCAAATCTGCTTTCACCAAAGCAAAGTCCTTGTTGTGCCCACGTTTTTTTAATTCTAAATATCTACGATGTGCTCTCTCCTCTAAAGAAGCTGTTAAAAAAATCTTACAATTAGCATGAGGAAGAATAACAGTACCTGCATCACGACCATCCATTACGACATCATGTTCTTGAGCTAATTCACGTTGCATTCTCACTAATTCTTGACGAACTTGGGGATGAGCAGCTACTTGCGAAACATTTTTACTAATAAAGGGTTCTCGAATTGCTTTAGTTACATCTACGCCATTACAATAAATTTTTTGTTCTCCGTTTGTTTGTTGTACCATCTCAATAGTGGTAGTAGCAGTCAATTTAGCAAGTACTATTTCGTTATCCAAAGATATTCTTTGTTGTAAAGCAGTATATGTAATTGCTCTATACATTGCCCCTGTATCAATATATAAAAAGCCTAATTTATCTGCAAGCATTTTCGCTATTGTGCTTTTACCGGCTCCGGCAGGTCCATCTATTGTAATTTGAATAGATAATCATCCTTTCTTTTTTATGGTAAACAATCTTCTCCTATTTTACCACAGATTACAATAAAATTAACTATTAAAATAAAACAATCTCCCGAAAATTCTCAGAAGATTGGATTCTGTAGCAAATCCGGTCGTAATTCAACAGCATCATTCAAATAAATATGTTTAATCTTAGTTCCTTCTTCCAAATAAACATAAAGTAAGAGACGAATACACAAAGGCAAACCATGAGGAACATCAGCTTCTACACATCCCAAAAGAGGTATATCTTTTAATCCCATTAATCGTGCCGCTTTAGCCGGAAACTCAGCATTTAAATCGACTGTTGTTGTAAAAATAATGCTAACTAGATCTTCGCTCTTAATCTTATTTGCTTGTAAAACGGTTTGCAAAAGTTTTTGTGTTTCAGTTAAAATATTTTCTTTAGTGTTAGCAGAAACTGTTATTGCTCCGCGGATCCCATAAACTCTCTTCATTATTCATTAAAGGGTGCCACACGATGTCCTAAACCAATAGCAACTTCATCTAAATGGAGTAAACCTACACCTAAAAACACAACAACACTTAGATGATCTTTTTGGCGAGCGATCCCTATTTTCCCCCCCACATTAAGCCCTAAAGCTTTAGACATAATTTGAGAAAGAGCTTCACGAGTAGCACCGGCGACTGCTCCTTCATCATAATGACTTTCTTTAATTACTCCTTCTCTTTTGGCTGCGACAATAGCTCTTTCTATTATTTTTTTAATCGAAGTAATATATTC
>DUTO01000192.1 GCA_012842035.1 Clostridia bacterium
GATTATCTAAAAGTGAATCGCTGTTACTTTTTAAATGAGGAAGAAAAAAACAGACTAAGGGAAATGGCTATAGATGAACATGGTAATCTCAATTCACAAATTGTAGGACAATCTGCTTATACCATCGCACAAATGGCGGGAATCAGTGTTCCGCAGGAGACCAAGATTCTAGTTGCCGAGATTGAAAAGGTAGGACCGGAGGAGCCGTTATCCAGAGAAAAGTTAAGTCCCATTTTAGCTTGTTTACGAGTAAAGGAGGCAGAAGAGGGGATCACACGAGCTATAGAAATGGTTAATTTTGGAGGTTCGGGACATTCCGCTGTCATTCATTCGCAGCATGAAAAAATTATTGAAGAATTTGCCCAAAGAGTGAATACAGGACGCCTCATAGTCAATCAACCTTCCAGTCATGGGGCTATTGGTGATATTTATAATACCAATATGCCTTCTCTGACTTTAGGGTGTGGCTCTTTTGGACGTAACAGCACTACGGCTAATATTTCTTCGGTAAACTTAATTAATCGTAAACGAGTAGTAAAAAGAAGATATAATATGCAATGGTTTAAAATTCCAGCCAAAGTCTATTTTGAACCCGGTTCTATTCAATATCTGGCTAAAATGCCGGATATCTCTAAAGCTTTTATTATTACTGACCAAATAATGATTAAACTAGGGTATGTAGATAAAGTCCTTTACCACTTGAGAAAAAGAGAAGGACGCAATTATGTTCACTCTAAAATCTTTGCTAAAGTTCAACCTGACCCCACTGTAGAAACAGTAAAAGAAGGCCTGGAAGAGATTAATGCTTATCAACCTGATGTGATTATTGCTCTCGGCGGAGGGTCGGCAATTGATGCCGGGAAAGCTATTTGGTTATTTTATGAATATCCGGAAACAAATTTTGAAGACTTACGTATGAAATTTATGGATATTAGAAAAAGAGTCTATAAATTTCCCCGTTTAGGACAAAAAGCTAAGTTTGTAGCCATACCTACCACTTCAGGAACCGGTTCTGAAGTATCTTCTTTTACGGTAATTACGGATGAAAAGAAGGGGGTTAAATATCCTTTAGCTGACTATGAATTAACACCAGACGTAGCCATTATTGACCCGGACTTTGTTTTAAGTGTTCCGGCTAGTGTTACTGCTGATACAGGTTTTGATGTCTTAGCCCACGCGTTAGAAGCGTATGTTTCGGTGATGGCCTCTGATTATACTGATGGCTTAGCCTTGAAGGCTATACAACTTGTATTTGAGTATCTTCCCCGCTCATATAGAAGCAATGAGGACTTAGAAGCTAGAGAAAAAATGCATAATGCCTCCTGTATTGCCGGAATGGCGTTTGCCAATGCATTTTTAGGAATTAATCATAGTCTTGCTCATAAGTTAGGAGGAGAGTTTCACATTCCGCATGGACGGGCTAATGCTATTTTGTTACCTCATGTCATTCTTTATAATGCTACGGTGCCCTCAAAATTTAATCCCTTCCCCAAGTACGAATATTATATTGCTGCGGAAAAATATGCCCAAATAGCTAGAAGTCTTAACCTTCCCAGTAATGGCATTGAAGAGGGCGTATATAGTTTGATTGAAGCCATTAAAAAACTGGCCGCAGAACTACAAATCCCGGCTACACTTCAGGAAGCAGGGATTGAGGAAAACAAGTTTTTGCAAGTAGTAGATAGGTTAGCCGATCAAGCTTTTGAAGACCAAAGTACTACGGCGAACCCCCGTATGCCGCTAGTAAGTGAGTTGAAAGACCTTTATTTAAAAGCTTATTATGGGGCGTGAAGTTACTTTTAGCAGAAAGAGTGATTTTAATGATAAATATGCATAAATTATTAAATACACTCTAAACTAGGAGGACTTTATTATGCCTATTCTTGCTTCCATTGGTACAGCTTTACCACCTTATGAAGTTAAGCAGGAAGAATCACAAGAATTTGCGAGAAGTTTTTTTAAAAATGCGTTTAAAGATATAGAAAGGTTATTAAAAGTTTTTCCATCTACCCAAATAGATAAAAGGCATTTTTGTGTATCGCGTAATTGGTTTGAACAACAACATAGTTGGGAAGAAAAAAACGCTTTATTTATAGAAAATGCAATTTGTTTAAGTGCCGAAGCTATTATTTCTTGTTTGCGTA
>DUTO01000193.1 GCA_012842035.1 Clostridia bacterium
AAGTAATCAATTACACAAACAGATTCATCCAGTACTACAATAGCTCCGGAGCCTACACTTAAACCATTATCCCGCAGAGCTTGATAACAATAAGGGGTATCTAATTGAGGTAAGAAGCCACATGGACCTGATTGTCCACCTAAATGATAAAACTTAACCTTTTTTTCACCCACGGGGCCTCCCCCTAATTCCTCATCATAAATAAGGTCGCGTAAAGTAAGACCAAAAGGAACTTCGTAAACCCCGGGATTAGCTACATTGCCGGAAAGACAAACCAGCTTCGTTCCACCATTTTCCGCTGTCCCATAACTAAGGTATTTAGCGGCACCAATTTGCACAATGGTAGGAATGTTAGCAAATGATTCGACATTATTTACCAAAGTAGGCTGTTCGAAAAGACCGACTTCGGCTAAATGAGGTGGTTTAACCCTAGGTCTACCCACTTTACCTTCAATCGAATTTAACATCGCTGAATTTTCTCCGCAAACATAAGCTCCGGCCCCGGTCAGCACATGAAGCTGAAAAGAATATGGGGTATCTAAAATATTCTTCCCCAGATAACCGGCTTTGACAGCATTGTCTATCGCTGTTTGAAAAGCGCCCTGCAGGGCCGCATATTCACCCCGAATATAGATATAGCCATCCTCAGCATTAAAAACATAACCGGCAATCGTCATTCCTTCAATAATCCTAAAGGGATCTTTTTCTAAAAGCAACTTATCTTTAAAAGTACCCGGTTCCCCTTCATCAGCATTACAAACAATATATTTCGGAAACTTTTTAACGTCAGATAAGTGCTGCCACTTAGAACCGGTCGGATAACCGGCCCCACCCCGTCCTCGTAGTTTAGCTTTTTTAACCTCATTGATAATTTTTTGAGGTGTCATTTGCAAGGCTTTCTTTAAGCCGGCAAAACCACCCACGCGTACATAATCTTCTACCGAGGTGGGGCATATCTGACCACAATTGGCAGAGATTAATTGCTTTGTTTTTGACATCTCGCTCCCTCCCGGTAATTTTTAATAATCTGGGCAACCTTTTCTCTGGTTAAATGACCATAAACTTTATCGCCAATTTTAGCTACAGGAGCAAGGTCGCAAGCCCCAAAACAAGAAGTGTACTGCAAAGTAAAAAGATTGTCCCAAGTCGTTTCGCCCATTTTAATCCCTAGTTCCTCCATAAACATTTGTCCAACTGAATTCGCCTGAACAACATGGCAAGGTGCACTTTGGCATATTTCAATAAGATATTTACCCCGCGGTTTTATGGAAAACATTTCATAAAAAGTTAAAACATCATAAACTTTAGTTAAAGGAATGTCTAGTTCTACAGCGACTAATTTAGCCCATTTTTTGTCTACATAATTGCAACCTGAAGCCTCTTGAATAGCCAAAAGAATCGAAAGTAGCTTTTCTTTTGTTTTTCCCTGTTGCTTAATAATTGCACGAACTTGTTCTTTTTGTAATTCACCACACATCAAAACTATTCACCTTTCTTTCTTAAACTACAACTATCTCCTATTTTATAAAACTTAGACCCAATTAGCAATATTAAGCCAATTTCTTCACAGGATTACGCAAAATGCCAATTCCTTCAATCTCAATTTCACAAATATCACCAACTACCAAAGGACCAACTCCGGCCGGGGTACCTGTGTAAATCACATCACCGGGCTTAAGAGTCATCACTTGCGAAATAAAACTAACCAGCTTCTCTACAGACCAAATCATCAACTGTGTATTACTCTTTTGCTTCACTTGGCCATTGACTCTACTTTGAATTGACAAATTCGTAGGTTCAAGGTCGCACACCAGAACAGGGCCTAAAGGCTTAAACGTAGGAAAAGATTTAGCCCTTGTCCACTGCCCATCTTGCTTCTGAATATCCCGATCCGAAACGTCATTACCACAAGTATAACCCAAGATGTACTCTCTCGCTTTTTCCGGTGGAATATCACGCCCTTCTTTCCCCATAACTACTACTAATTCCGCTTCATAATGAATCTCATGTTCAGCATAAGGCGGCTGAATCGCTTCTCCCGGATGCAGGAGAGCCGAAGGAGCCACTAAAAAAATAACCGGTTCCGGAGGCAAAACTGCCTTCTCCCGAAACTCCTCCCGATGCGCAAAATAATTATAGCCCACCCCAATTATTTTACCGGGCGTAACCGGAGCCAAAAGTTTTACTTCTTCTACAGCAAAAGTTTTTTCCGTAACTTGATATCCGGAAAAAGGGTTACCTTTGATTACCCGTAACCGCCCTGCTTGTACTTCTCCATAATAAATTTCGCCCTGAACTAAAAAACGTGCTAATTTCATCCACCCTTCCCCCTTCACTTAAGTGTAACAAAATTCGGAATAAAAAAACAGGAGAATTACCTAATAATATGATATAATTAAAATTAACATGCATTAGCTACTTAAAATAATAATACTAAGGAGTGAATTAAATGTCTAAAAGAAAGTTTTTGGCTGTATTTTTGTTGCTGATATTGCCTGTTGCCTTAACAGCAGGATGCAGTCAAGCCGAACAAGGATTTCTGAATTTACAAAAAGAACTGAGTGAGCTAAACACGTATGAAACTTCCGGAGATTTCGTTGTTTCCTGTAGCGGACTCCCAGCCCTTGCCGATGCCAAGTCGGTTTCCCCTTTCCTTCAGAACATGCTGCAAAAAGGAGTTACCATTAATTTTACAGGGAAAACAGATCTAGAAAAGGAGATTATGGATTGCACTTTTACCCTTGTCCCCGATACGACAAATACAGAACAAATTTCCACCAGAATTATCTGCAAAGGTGATACCCTTTATCTCCAAATAGACGAACTCATTAAATTAATGCAAGCATTGGGAGATTCTGAAACAAGCAACAAATTAAAAGACTTTTTTGGTGAAGCCCAATATGTATCCATGACCACGGAGGAATATTATCAATCTTTGGGCATAGATGAACTTCAAGAACTACCTTTAATAAATCTTAAACAAAATTCCTTTATGAATAGTCAACAAACTAAACTTTTGCAAAAATTAATCCTCGAAATTCCTAATGCTTACCAAAATTACAGTACAGGACTTGCTACTCAAAGCGGGAATACTTATACTTGGGAAGTAAAAGGCGCAGATGCCCTCAAAGTGCTTATCGATTTTCTCAAATACAACCTTAATAACAGCCAAGATATTGTTAAATGGGCAGTTTCTTTTCTTGATAGCCTTAATGATGAAGAATTTGCCTATTTAGGGTTAGACCCCGAACAAAAATATCTCTATGAAACTATGCTCAACATAGCCGTAGCAGATATTGAAGAAAACAAAGAAAAATATCTCCAGGGAATAAATAGTATAGAAACTGAACTACTAGAAGATAATGAAATTAAGAAGTTTTTAGACGGCTTTAAAATAACCTGTTCGCTGAGTAAAAATGAACAGGGAGTCTATACAAGCGCTATAAATTATGCCCTCAACTTTAACGAAGCCGATTTACAACTAAATCTACAACTGAAAGGACAGGCGCAAACTAAAAAGGCAGCACCTTTTACCGTAAATATACCGTCTACTAAGGTAATGACTTATACGGAATATCTTAATAAAGTTACCAAAACAATAGAAATACAAGTTGACAGCAATACCTATACCTTTACAGACTCCAAGGGCAGTACTCGGGATTATCTCGAAGTAAAAAATATTGAAGGCTTTACCTATTTGCCTATGCGTCAAATCGCTGAACTTCTTGGTGAAAAAGTAGGTTGGGATGCTGAACAAAGTCAGGCTTATGTTTTAAGAAATGGCGAAAAGATTGACATGACCGGAGTAATAATTGCGGGACACACCTATATCAAAACCAGAGACTTTCTCAAACTGAATTATGAAGTAGACTGGAATGACACTACCAGAACCGCAACCATTAGTACAATTAGTTTTTAACTGTTTAAAGTGAACGCTATGGGCCAAAACCCATAGCGTTTTTTTATACCATAGCCGACCTAAAAAAACTTTCTTCTAATTAAACTTACAATAATAAGGATAATAAGCCCAATAATCCACCACATTCTATCAAATGGTTCACTTGCTTTTCCTTCCGGTTTCACAAATTTTATCTTGCTTCGTTTCCAAATGTTCATCTTATCCGTCCGCTTACCCATCTGCTAGTCCCCCTTTAAAAAATTTAGTATGTTCATTTTGTTTAAATTTCCCCTAAAAAGTCCTATTTATGATATGGCTCCTGCTTTAAAATTTTCATACTGCGGTAAATCTGTTCTAAAAGAATGACCCGCATCAATTGATGGGGAAAAGTTAATGGAGAAAAAGATAAAATAAAATCACCTTGGGCGAGTATTTCCCGGGAAATTCCATAAGAACTGCCAATAATAAAGACAATTTTACTTTTTCCCGTTATCGTTAGCCGGTCTAAAAAACTAGCTAATTCTTCTGAAGATAGCCTTTCTCCGGTAATGGCCAAAGGAATTACATAAGCAGAAGCGGGAATTAATTTCGCAATACGTGCTCCTTCTTTAGCTAAAGCCTGCTTTATTTCTGCAGACAAAGGACGCGCCGAGATTCTTTCTTCAGCAACCTCAATAATCTCTAAAACAGCATAAGGTCTAATCCTTTTACTATATTCACGAATTGCTTCTTGCCAATATTTTTCTTTTAATTTCCCTACCGCAATAATTCGAATTTGCATTTTCGCCCCTCAAAGTGACAAAGAAATATCTCATATCACTCTTCCTTTACAAATTTATATGCTAACTATATAATTATTTTAGAATGATTTCCAATAGAGAGGTCAAATTATGCTAAAATTTTTAAGCTGGGGTATTATTTTTTGTATTATTTTATGTTTTTTAAGTATTATAGTTTTTCCTTTTATCAGTGAAATCCTAGCTGCTTTAGGTGTTTTGCTTTCTTTTGCCGTAGCGATCATTAGTGCCATTTTAATTATTATTCTTTTAATTAAAGAACGTTTTCAGGATAGAAAGGAGGAAGAAGATGCTCTTAACAAATACTGACAAGATTGTCGGTCGAGAAACCGTGGAAACATTAGGGCTGGTGAAAGGAAGCACCATTCGGGCCAAACATCTCGGCAAAGATATTATGACCGGATTACGCCATCTGATTGGTGGAGAATTAAAAGAATATGCCGAAATGCTGGAAGAAGCCCGAAAGCTCGCTACCGCCAATATGGTTAAAGAAGCAGAACAGTTAAATGCCGATGCAATTATCAATATTCGTTTTTCTACTTCGGCTATTTTACAAGGAGCAGCAGAAATTTTAGTTTATGGTACTGCTGTTAAATTAAATAAAGAACCATAGTTATATTGATAAATATACACTAGGTCTGTGACGCGGAGCCACAGTAATCTCCACTTCTTTTAAAGAGAAGTGATTTTTTTCTAATGTTTTTTCTACTGTCGCTAAGGCTAAGGCAGGCTTATTATTTTCGGCACTAAGATGAGTTAAAACTACTTGACGTGTTTGCGAACCTAAAGTTTGTACAAGGGCCAAACCGGCCTGTTGATTAGACAAATGCCCTTGAGCACTAGAAACACGTTTCTTTAAGGGCCATGGATAAGGCCCTTTTTTTAGTAATTCCGGGTCATGATTAGCCTCTAAAACAAGACAATCCACATTATGTAAGACCTCGGCCATGCGAGGCGTAAAAACCCCCGAATCAGTAGCGATGCCTAATTTTTTCTCCCTGTGGGTAAACAAAAAACCGATCGGCTCACAGGCATCATGCGAAACAGGGAAAAATTCAATTTTCAAATCGCCTAACTCCAAAGTCTGATTATCACTGATGTAATGTTTTTGTTCTTCCTTGATGGAGCCAATCTGCCCTTCTATTTCCCCCCAAGTCCCCTCAGTAGCATACACAGAAAGCTGTTCATATCTCCTCGCCATTACTCCGGCTCCTAAAATATGGTCCTGATGTCCATGGGAAAGGAAAAGCGCATCTAACTCCTCCGGCGACCTACCACAAGCTATTTCTAAAGCTTGAGCTAAAGCCTTCCCCGACTTTCCGGCATCAATCATTATTTTAGTTTGTGCTGTTTCTACATAAAAAGCATTACCTGAACTACCACTCATTAAAGTACAAAACTTCATCTTATCGGAACTCCTTATGTTAAACTATTCACTTGCTCCACCCCACCACACAAAAAGGGTCAGGGCAGAATTGCTCACTTCAACCCTGACTCTTTAAATTCCTGCTCAAATTCCGGAAAAGTGAACCCATAACTATGAACAAAGGCCTTGGGAAAACTTTCCCCTTGACGAAGCTCTCTCAATAAAACAAGCAGTGACTCCTTACCATATTTTTCAAGCAAATTACGCACGGCCTGCAAGGACTGCCAATACGCCAAGATTTGATCAGGTTGTTGGTCAAAGTTATTATCTAAACGAGAAAAAGGATAAAGGTTTACTTTACTCTCCTCTAAGGGTTCACTTAAAGTAAATCCAGTAATTTCCGCTTCCACATATTGAGCTACCCCCTCTGTCAACCAACGCGGGTAATTACCCTTTGTTGCTTCATCAATAAACAAATGAGTCAGCTCATGAGCTAGGGGTCCTTCCCGCTCGAAAGTTTCCCCTAAGGTAGCAGTATTCTCACTCCAGGCACGTGGGGAAAGAAGTCGAATTGTTCCGGCCCAATAAACACCTACCGTACTTTTATCCCCGGACCAACCAAAACTTTTGTTAAGCGCTTCCTCATCACTATATAAAACTAAAGGAATCGGCCGTTTTTGCTGTTTAATTCCTAAAATCTTTTCTATCCTAAATAAATAATCTTCTGCCAATTGCAGGATTAAAGGAGCTAAGTCTTGGTCTTCTTGCGTATATTTCAAAATAAAGTTATTACTATATAATGTTTCATAAGTTTTCGTTTGCTGTTTTAAAATAAAGCCCATTACTTGTTGAAAGACCTTATGGGTTATCTTCTGCCCCATAACAAGAAAATGAGGAAGAAGCCAATTAATAAACAAAGCAACGATTAAGACAAAAACTACTATTTTTAATTTTACAGAAACAATTGAAGTAAACATCGGATACAGCCCCTCCCCTTAAACACTGTATCCTCATTATAGCAAGACTTTTTCCTTTTTTCCCTGGCAATTTAAGGCGGAAAAATATACCTAAAAATACCAGGCCAAAGTAGATAACAACAAGCCGGCACTGATCGCGAGGGCCAAAAAAATCGTCACTGCTCTCTTGAGTTTCTGTTTTTTGCTTCTGGACAACATCAAGATCCCCCTCCTACACCGAAAAATAATAATCTATTCTTTATTATAACCGCAAATTAACAATTTGCCCAGAGGGTAAGAACTTAAGCTTGTTGCAAATACTCTTCCACCGCTGCCAAAACTAAAGCACCATCACCTACGGCTGTCGCTACCTGTCGCGAGTTTTTCTGACGGCAATCGCCGATGGCAAAAACACCGGTAACACTAGTAGCCAAATTTTCAGCAGTAACTAAATACCCTTGTCTGTTTTTCTGTAATTCCTCTCCTAAAAACTCAGTATTCGGTTGCATCCCTACATACAAAAAGACACCCTCGACAGCCACTTCTTTTCTTTCCTGAGTTTTAACATTGCGTAATGTTAAAGCATTTAATTTATGCTCACCCTTAATCTCGTCAACCACAGTATTCCAACATATTTTAATCTTGGGCGTAGCGAAGGCTTTGTCTGCTAAAATTTTATCTGCCCGTAAAGTATCACGCCGATGAATAAGCACAATTTCCTGCACAATATTAGCTAAATATAAGGCTTCCTTAACAGCTGCATCACCACCACCCACTACCGCCACTTTTTTGTCTCGGTAAAAAAAACCATCACAAGTAGCACAGTAGGAAACCCCTTTACCATGGAATTCTTTTTCGCCTTTTACGCCTAATTCACGCGGAAGAGCCCCGGTAGCTAAAACTACTGTTTTCCCTACTACCTCACCTTCACCGGTTATAACTTTTTTTATTTTTCCAGTAGAACTTAAGGCACTAACTTCGGCTGTAAGAAATTCACAACCAAAACGAGAAGCCTGCTGATAAAAATTCATCATTAATTCAAAGCCAGACACACCGGCAGGAAAACCCGGATAGTTTTCAATAATATCTGTAGATGCTGCTTGCCCGCCAAAAGTACCTTTTTCAATTAGCAAAGTTTTCCAACCGGCGCGGCACGCATAAATAGCCGCGGTAAGCCCGGCCGGACCACCACCAATAATCAGCACATCATATTCCTGCAAAGCCATCAACTCTTTCTTTTTTTCTGTAGCCAAAGTTTTAATTTAAGTATCTTGACGGATTAGTATAACGCCCATTCACACGAACCTCAAAGTGAAGATGAGAACCTGTACTGCGTCCCGTAGAACCAACTTCCCCAATGATATTTCCCCTAGATACATTTTGCCCAACCGAAACATTTATTTGATTAAGATGAGCATAACGCGTGACCAGCCCCTGCCCATGGTCAATATCTATACACTTTCCATATGAACCTTTCCAGCCGGCAAAAATAACTTTCCCCTTGCCAGCAGCTAAAACAGCATCCCCGGTATTCCCATCTACATCTATCCCAGTATGAATTGTGCTGCCCCTTTTTTTCCCATAAGGACAAGTTATTGGACCGCGCAAAGGCCAACTCAAGGCACTACTACCTCCACTACCACGCGATGCCACCATTATTTTAGCACCTTTGCGTACAATTTGAGGTTTAGCTGTACGCAAAGTTTTTTTCGCCATAATCTGCCGCTCCATTTCTAATTCATTACACATCGTCACCCGATACGTAACTTCACGCAGACCATTTTTGCCGGCTTCTTTTACTTCCTCCTGCCCCCGCCAAAGTGTTCCGTCATTTTCATAAACAATTTTATAAGGTACCTTTTCTTCTACAGTAATCCTTGCTGTAGAAACTACGGTTAATAAAGGTTCACTCTTTTTTAACTTAAGCACATCGCCGGGTTGTAAATATGTACCTTTTAAAGCAGAATTCATTTCCCGCAATTCCGCTACCGTTAAGTCATGTTCACGGGCAATCGTCCAAAGTGATTCCCCTTTCTTAACAAGATGCTCTCCCTTTTTCTCCTTCCCTTGCGTAATTATTTGGAGTGCCTCCGCTTGGGTTACTACTTGCTCCCCTAAACTCCGTAGGGGGACAATTTCTATTTCTTCCTCAAACTCACTTTTTTCTACTTTTAACTGTGCCTTATCATGCGGAAAATAATAGGTCTGTAAACTTGCTAGAACCTCTTTGGCTTCGGTCTCAGAAGCTAAAACTAAGATGGACTCTCCCTCAACTAAAATAGCCCAACCCTTGATCGACCAATTTAACTTTTCTTTTAAGTCTGTCAATACTTTTTGTTCTGCTAAACCAGAAACAGTACCTTTAGCTTGCTCTTGCTCTGCAATAAGCACAGCCGAACGACCGGACCAAAAATAAAATAAACAACCACACAAGAAACATATCCCGAAAAACAAGGCTCCCCTTTTAAATTTTGTAGTTCTTTTCTTGAGTTGCCGTGTGTAGTACTTTAGTTGCGATGATTTTTGGTTCATTTTTCCAAAGACCTACCTTCCCTTTGCTTTTTCAGAAGCAAGAACAACCCGCTTTTCTATGGTCAAGAACAATATGGACATTATACATTATTTTACCTAAGTATTTCAACTAGCTTTTCTCTTAAACTATTTGTTTTTTACTTCCCTAACTTTTGCCTGCACATAAAGGGCATATTCTAATCTGGTCTTTTGTAGTTCACAACCTAATTCATATGGCTTAAATAGGTCACGATTAAAATTATAAGCATTGGCATGACAACCACCACCACAATAAAACCTGGCCCAACAGTTCCGGCATTTTTCTTTATTTAAGACATGAGCTTGCCGAAAAGTTTTCCTTAAGGTGTAATTTGGCATACCCTCAAAAACATTGCCCAATAAAAACGCTTTATTTCCCATAAATTGATGACACGGATATAGATCGCCCGTGGGGGAAACAGCTAAATATTCATTTCCAGCCCCACAACCGGATAAGCGTTTCCACAAACAAGGCCCTTTATCTAAGTCCAGATTAAAATGGAAAAACTGAAAAGGTCGCCCCTGCCAATGATATGCTAACCATTTTTGCGCTAATCTTTTATATTGTTCCTTTAACACAGGTAAGTCTTCGTTTCTTAAAGCATAATCTTGCTCCGGATCCGCCACAACAGGTTCCAGAGAAACACGATTATAGCCACGTTCTACTAAAAAAAGAAGATCCTCCGCAAAATCTAAATTAAAATGAGTATATGTCCCTCGTACATAGTATGTTTCCTCTTTTTGTTTGTTGACAAACTCCCTAATCTGCCGCTCCACTTGGGAAAAGCTTTTTTGTCCACCGGCTAATGGTCGCATGTGGTCGTGTACCTCCGGTCGACCGTCAATACTTAAAATTAAAGACACGTTTTCCTGATTAAGAAAATCAATAATCTCTGTATTCAACAAAAGGGCATTCGTGGTTAAAGTCTGTTTAAGAATTTTACCTTTTTTTTGTGCTTTTTTCTGTCCGTATTTAATCAATTCTTTAACCACCGGAAAATTTAATAAAGGTTCCCCACCGAAATAATCTACTTCAATATGTTGACGCGAGCCGGAAGCCTCCAACAGAAAATCAAGCGCTTTTTTCCCCGTCTCTAAATCCATTAAAGAACGGTCGCCTCCAAAAGGTCCTGTGCCTGCAAAACAATATTGACAACGCATATTACAATCATGAGCCACATGAAGACAGAGAGCCTTTACAATTTCTGTTTCGGGTGGCTGATAATTCTCTAAAGTGGTATCTTGACTAAAAAGAGAACCTTCGGCATAAAGAGCAAGAAAACCATCTTTAATCTCTTGTAAATCTTCTCTAGTTAAAACCTTGTTTAAAATAGCTACTGTTTGCTCCAAGTCTCCGGCACACTCTTCCCAAGTATTTAAAAAGTCCCAGGCCTCTTTACTCAAAATATGAATAATCCCACTATTAATATCGAGCACTAAATAAGTTCCCTCTATTTCAAATCTATGCAAAAGGGAAAAGTCATAACCCATTTTTCTTACCTCCAAAAAAATAGACCCTGACGGGTCAATTTTTCTCTAATCTCTTATTTTTGTTGCTGACAATCCTGATTGCTTACCGTACAAGAAGTTTTACAAGCAGACTGACAAGAGGTCACACACTCTCCACAGCCACCCTGTTTTACGGTTTGAGTAAGGTTCTGCTTATTAACAGTTTTAATGTGAACTTTTTTAGCCATTTTTCGTTCCCCCTTTTTTAAGCATTTTAGGCCCTGCCCAAAAAAGCAACAAGACTCTTCCTTGTTGCTTTCTTAATTTATTATTTGGAGCGGGTGATGGGAATCGAACCCACGCTGCCATGCGGGTGTGGTTCAATGGTAGAACTCCAGCTTCCCAAGCTGGCAGCGTGGGTTCGATTCCCATCACCCGCTCCAAATAATAAATTAAGAAAGCAACAAGGAAGAGTCTTGTTGCTTTTTTGGGCAG
>DUTO01000194.1 GCA_012842035.1 Clostridia bacterium
CCTTAAGGCTGGGAGACGTCGGGAATGCGGAAACGATAAGCAGACATCACTCGCTGCGCTCGCTTGTCTGATTATCGTGGCGCGGGTTTCGCCTGCTGCTAGGCTTGCTCGCGCAGAGCGCTCGCGACATCGCCTATCAGCAGGTTTACAAAACCCCATCGCCAAGAACTGCAAGCAGTTCTAAGGCTCAGGGGCTTCTTAAACCCGCGCCACGTGAGTCGACATATTTTCCTCTAGTGGGTCTTCATTATGACATGTAATTATTTTTAGTAAAAGAAAAAGACCTCAACCAAATGAGGCCTTTTTCTCAAAGAAAGATTGGTTTCCCAACCCAATGTCTAATGCATATCACATTAGACCAAATAACAATCTATCTTACTTCGATTATATGTTAGATTATGCAAATATGTCAATCAAAACTCAATAATTTTTTTAACTTGTTTTCAACTTCTTTTATATATTCGGGTTTTACTTTTCCTATTTTTGCTTCTAATCTAGCTTTATCGATTATTCGGATATCTTCAAGTTTTAGTTTGGACGGATCTTTGTTTAAGCCATTTAATACTTTGCTTTCTAAATCTTCATTAGTTATTTTTTTATTAACATACTTATCAAACTTTCCGTCTTTATAGTCGGTGATAGGGATAATAATTGTTGTATTTCTAAAAGTATTCCCAATATCATTCTGTATTATTAAACTAAGGTGCAAAGAACTAAATTCAAAACCAACATTAATACCTAGTTCTACTACAAATAGTTCTCCTCTATAAGGGCGAATGGGATGATGTTTATTAGGATGTTGCAGTTTTTCCCAATAATTTTCCTGCGATAATTTATCCAGTTGCTTCTTTTTCAATAACCATTTGTTAAATGTAAACTCCAAATTATTTTCCTCCAATCTATTTTAAACTGTAAATTTAGATAAAAAAGAGGAAAATCCTGCATAATAGCAAAATATACATAAAAATATAATATTTTGTATGTCAATGAAAAATACGATCGCCTAACAATGTATTCCCGAGGGCGTGAATTAGCAAGTTCAGCGGGGTAAATTTTTAGGGCAAGGCTGAAGCATGCCGCGCCACATCCCCCAGCCTAAGTCAGGCATGACCCGGCTTGGTCATGCCAAGATAAGAGCTATCTAGGGCTTGACCATCGCCTTAAGGCCGGGTGATGTAGGGAATGCGGTTACGTTATATGACAGATGGCGCATAAAACCGCGCCGTCCTGGCGCGGGAATTAGTAAGACTTAATAAATATAAAAAAGAGCGAGGTGCTAAAAATGAAAAATAGTATCACAGCGTTGCTAATGATAATATCATTAACGATTATTCTAAATGGTTGTCAAATACAAGAAAGTAAGGTGAACCCTGATAACGCGGAAAAGAAAGTTGAGACCAATTTAATTCAGGAAACTACGAATGATCCAAGGCAAAATACTTCATGGACAAAAATAGAAGAGATTAACGTTGATTTAGATAGGGATAGCAAAGAAGATACGTTAGGATTATATACTACCGCAGAACGTGATAAAGAAGGAAACCTTATGTGGGATGACGGGCAAAAGTGGCTTTTATTAGTCCAAAGTGGTGACAAATTTTATTCCTTACTTTCTGAATATGTACAGCTGGGAAGTGTTTATTTTACAGTATCAAAATACTCAGAAGATATAACAACGAAAGTCACGGTTATTGTTCCTACAGGAGCGAATCTTAAAATGGTAAGTTATAGCTATGACAAAGATAAACAGGGATTTATAGAGGAACCGATTTATAATTCAAAAGAAGATAACTTTATATATACATCGATTCCCAGTTATAAATAGATAAAAATAGAATTAAATTAAAGAATATCATTGACGCCGCCGTCCGTGGCGGCGCCATCCATCAAATAACACTGCTTTCCCGCAGGGCGCGGATTAGTAGGTTCAGCGAGGGTTAGATTTTGGGCGAGACTGAAGCCTGCCGCGCCACATCCCCCAGCCCAAGTCAGGCATGACCCGGCTCGCCTGGGTCTAACATAAGAGCTATGTAAGCCCCGGA
>DUTO01000195.1 GCA_012842035.1 Clostridia bacterium
AAGATAGGAGGCTGAATATTTTGGGAACTACAAGAAAAGCTCAACTTCTTCAGGGAAACCAGGCTTGTTCTCTTGCTGCCCTTGAGGCAGGAGTACGTTTTTATGCCGGGTATCCCATTACACCATCTACGGAGATTGCTGAATTTATGGCTCGCGAACTCCCCAAAATCGGGGGCAAATTTATTCAAATGGAAGATGAACTAGCTGGTATGGGGGCAGTTGTGGGTGCCTCTCTTACCGGAGTAAAAGCGTTAACGGCGACAAGTGGACCGGGTTTTTCCTTAAAACAGGAAAACATAGGGTTTGCCGCTATGGCGGAAATACCTTGTGTCATCGTCAATGTACAAAGAATGGGACCAAGTACAGGGGGACCGACTGCACCTGCGCAAGGTGACCTTATGCAAGCACGTTGGGGTACTCATGGTGACCATCCTGTCATTGCTCTTTCTCCTGCTTCAGTTTTAGAAGCTTATACGTTGACCATAAAGGCGGTTAATTTTTCCGAAAAATTTCGGGTACCCGTAATTTTTTTAATGGATGAAGTTATTGGTCACATGAGGGAAAAAGTTGTTCTTCCCGACCGTGATGAACTGGAAATAGTAGAACGTAAAAGACCAACTGTTTCTCCGGAAGAGTACAAGCCTTATGCAGCCGATGAAAGTGGTATTCCGGCAATGGCTGATTTTGGGCAAGGGTATCGTTGGCATGTTACCGGTTTAAATCATGACCAAACAGGAAACCCAACAGGAAAAACAGCGGTCTTAGAAAAAGAACTAAGCAGACTATTTCATAAGTTAGAACCCTATCGTGAGGAAATAACTTTATATCAAACTTTCCAAGTAGAAGATGCGGAATATTTATTAATTTCCTTTGGTTGTTCAGCTCGTTCTTCTTTAGCTGCTGTGGAAATATTAAGAAAGCAAGGTATCAAAGCCGGCCTCCTGCAATTACAAACAATTTGGCCCTTCCCGGACCAAGTGATTAAAGAGTTTACCACAGACAAAAAAGGCGTCTTTGTTGTGGAAATGAATGCCGGACAATTATGTTTAGAAGTGCAAAGAACAATGCAAAATCGCAAATTACTTAATAGTATTACGAAGATAAATGGAGAATTGTTTACACCACAAGAAATAGTAAATAAAGTGAAGGAGGCGGTTAATAATGCTTAAAGATGTGGAAAAATTGATGCGGTTAAACCGCTTGCCTCATATCTGGTGTCCAGGCTGTGGAAATGGTATCGTTATGAAAGCAGTCTTGGAAGCGATTAATGACTATGGTTTGGAGCAGAATAAAACGGTAGTGGTTTCCGGTATTGGTTGTTCTTCCAGAGCATCCGGTTATTTAAACTTTGATACTGTGCATACGACTCATGGTCGCGCCATCACTTTTGCTACCGGAATTAAATTAGCTAAACCGGAATTAAATGTGTTTGTCCTTACCGGTGATGGGGATGCTTCAGCAATAGGTGGGAATCATCTTATTCATGCAGCCAGGCGTAATCTAGACCTTAATATAATTATGTTTAACAACAATATCTATTGGGGAGTCATGGGCGAATACTGT
>DUTO01000196.1 GCA_012842035.1 Clostridia bacterium
TGTTGTTTGAAGACGATGACTGCTTTAATTAATGACTATTTAAATTCCCAAACAAAAAAAACAGTTATTACCGGGAAAATAGAAACCTATCTGCAAGAGAGGTTGGCTCAAGATGGATACTGGCAACAAGGAGGATATTTTTCTTTTGCGGAAAAGATAGAAAATCTTATTCAGTTGGGGCTGATTCGTCCTGTAAAAGCCTCCGGTTTAAATGGAAGGCAACCACCTCTTTATGAAAAGTATAGACTGGTGAAAAAAAGAGATACTCTTGATCAGGCTACAAGGCAAAAGTTGTTAACTCAGTATCATCCACAGATAAAGACGACTCATTATTTAACACATGGCCAGGACTATTACGCAGATAAACCATATCTTCAGAAGTTGGACAGTTTTTTAAAGCAGCATCAGGATTTTGCTTCTTGGTCACTGATTACTGCCAATGAACGTTCTTTTCAGATTTTTCATAATGAAAAATGGTTGTTGTCCAGGCACGGACATCTTTTTGGTCAGCGCACGGGGTTGTCTTTAGCTACTTTACGTTGCTACCAAACCTCCGAGCCCTTTTTTTATTATCCCGTCAGCATACCTAAGGGGACAAAGGAAATTAAGGTACTTATTGTTGAGAATAAAGACACGTTTTTTTCTTTAAAAGAATTATTTCAACAGGGTATCTATACTTGGGCTGACTATGTTTTTTCTCTGTTGATTTATGGTGAGGGACGGAAGATTCAAAAGAGTTTTCGCTTTTACGAAGAACTGGGGGAATATCAAAAATATCAAGCTGATTTCTATTATTTTGGTGACTTAGACCCTGAGGGAATTCGTATTTGGTATGACCTGCAGAAAGAGTATGGACTTGCCATCAAGCCTTTTACTTTGTTTTATCAGGTTTTGTTTGAGAAATGTGGTCAAAAGGCTCCTTCTCTGTCTGCAGGTGAAAAAGCGGGACAGCGTTATTCTAAAAAGGCGATTAAGGCCTTTTTAAATCATTTTGAACAGAACCTAGCGATAGGGATTCGGCAAATGTTGGCAGAAAAAAAATACCTTCCTCAGGAAGGTCTGCATTATGTTTTATTAAAAGAATTAGCTGAAAAACAGAAAAGTTAAGGTGGTCATGAACTTGCAGGTACAATGGCTAGACGATATTTTAAATGGGTTTTCGGAACGGATGGATAATATTGCTGTTTTTATGCCTATTTTTGAGTTGAACCAGAAAATAAAATATTCTTATCATTTGCCTGCTCTTGCGATTGCGGTGATGTTGTTTATTCTTGAAGATATGTTGCGAGCGGCAAAGAACTGTACTTATGAATCGATCGCCTATTTTTTGCAAAAGATTATTTCCAGACAGTATCATGAGGAATTGAGTTATGAACAAGCCTTGGATTTATCCTATTTTATCGTGAAAGAGGGTTTGATGAAACAGGGGCGGTTTCATGTTTTTACATATCCTGATTTGGAAACGGGAAGAGAGCAGACCCATAAGTTTAATCTCGTGGAGTTAGAGGACTACGAGATTAAAGAGCGTTCCGTCAGGTTGAAATTATCAACTGCCGGTGTGGAAATGTTGTTTAAAACGAAAGAAATGTATAATGAACTACAGGTTTCCATTACGCAATTATATTTAAGGCAACAGATTCAAAAAGGTGTTTTTGATGGTGCCTTGCGGTCAGTGGAAGAATTGGCGTTAGCTGTTAAAAATGAAAAACAGAAGATCCGTCAACTGCAAGAAAATATTATTCGTGATGTTCTTCAGGTAGCCCGAGAACAAGAATTGGAAAGACAGATGGAGAGAATTAATGAACAATTAATCAGAGAAAAGACAGTTTTCCAAGAACTGCAAGAATTGATTGATTATACGTTGGAGGAATATTATTCCGGAAAACTTTCGGCACAGGAAGAACAGGCCATTGAAAAAATTGCTAAAATCCGTCAGCGGTTGACGGAGGTAATTTGTTTGCATGAATCTTTATTCACAGATAAAATCCGTGTACAAAACTTGATGAATCATTCGATTGAAACGATGATTCTGACAGCCTTTAATACTAAAGTAAATTTCGAAACGGAATTTCTTTTTTCGGCAGTGCAAAACAATGTTCCTCTTGATGTCCTAAAGAAAGTTTTAGACCCTTTGTTTTCGGCAAAACGTCGTCCTTTCTTTCATCCCGGCAGGGTTTTTGAATCACAGTATTTATATAACAGGGAAGAGGACTTGGCCGAAGAACAATGGCTGGAACTCGAGGAGGAACAAATTAGGCGGGAAGAAGAAAAGGAACGGGAAAGGCAAGCAGAACGGGAAAAAAGAATAGAAAAGTATCTGTTAATGTTGCTGGAACCTTTAGTTATACAGGAGGAAACGACGGTTAGGGCTGTACTGGAATGTTTAAAAGAAAAAGACCCTGAGGAATATAATGCTTTAGTAAATCAATTGGATTTTTATCCCTTGATTATTCAATTGCATCAGTTGGGGCAGATACCTTTATTGGCTACGTGGGAAACAGAAACTTTAGTTTTAGATGATTTACCGCGTACTTTGGTTAAAATTGCGGCTGAGTATGAGGAGATACATCAACTAAAGTGTTTTGAACTGGTGGCGTTGGAGAAAATTATTTCATTACCTAATGGTTATGTCATGTCGGACTTTAAAATAAGAAGAGGTGACCCCGATGGAACTGTATGAAGCAGATGTGCGCTCGGCTTTTCGTATCTTTATGCGTCTTTTAGAAAAGGGTGTTATTGAGGAAAATGAGCGGGAGTATCAGCATGAGTATTTACGTAATGAAGTTAGATATATTTTGGAAGAAGTAATAGAACGAGAGGCTGATGTTAAGATTTTTGCAGCGGGAGGGGTTATTTTTCTTACTCCGGGGGTAGCTAACCGTTTTTTTGGCTATACCAATGCTGAATTAAGGGAGAAAATGGGGCTGCGCAACAACAGTGAACTTTATTTAGCTTACTTTATCATCCTTAACCTACTCGCTAAGTTTTATAATAGTGATGACCAGTCTTTAGCTTCTCGTCAGTTTGTTCCTTTAGAAGAGTTGGAAGAAACCATAACTCAGCATGTGCAGACGATTATGGAAGCTGAAGAGGAGGAAGTACAGATTCAGGAAGAAAACTTTGACCTCAATTTACATAGTGTAGCTGAGGTATGGTTGGACTTGCCCCCTTTTGATGACCAGGTGATTAATCTAAATAGAGCGCGTAATAATAGAATCAGTCTTTTGTTAAGGGTGATGAGGTTTCTGGAGGAGGAAGGTTTGGCTCAAGTCTTAGATGGTAGAGAGGTCAGGCTCTTACCCAAAATGGAATATTTAGTGCTCAAATATTATTTTAATAGTCAGCGCAAAGATTATTTGCTACAGTTATTAGCTCGGGATTTACCTCTGACGCCAGAAGGAAAAGATTAAAGTGAGGTGCCAAAATTATGCCACGTCTTAATCGGATTCGAGTAACTAATATTCAGTATGACCACGGTAAAAAACAATTGCCGGACCTTTTATTTGATGTCAAAAGTCTCGATACTTTATTTATTCTGGCCAATGGAGGCGGAAAGTCTTTGTTGGTTCAGTTGATTTTGCAAGTAATTCTTCCTAATAGCAGAATGGGTAAGCGGAAGGTTGAAGACTTATTGCAAGCAGGACATTATACCGGGCATATCGCTGTGGAATGGCTTTTGGATAGTTTTGGGGAACGCAGGCAGTTTTTATGTACCGGTTTTTGTTTTAGTGGGGGGCAAAACACGGAACGTCCGCTTCGTTATTATAATTATCTTTTTGACTATGATGATAGGTCAGAATTGACGATTGAAGATTTACCCTTTATTAATACTGAGGAAAAACGTCCTATTCAGTATCAAAAGCTAAAGGATTGGCTCCGGGAAAATGGGATTCAACCTCTTGATAGACCGGAAACATATCAGGAAAGATTGAAAATATATCAGATCTTACCGGAAGAATGGAAAAATATTCGCAAGACTAATGGTGATGAAGGTGGAGTAGATAAATTTTTTGAAAAAAGCAAGAGCACTAGACAATTAATGGATAATCTATTAATTCCTTCTGTGGAAGAAATGATTTTTCAGGACGAGCAGAAAAAGCAAGAGCTGTTTCATGCTTTTACTCAGTATCGGGAAATGCTTTTGGAAATTCCGGTGATCAAACAGAATTTACAAGACTTTGCTTTGATTCGTGATGCTGCGGAAGGAGTAGTGGAAGAAGCCGAAGTTTTAAACCAACGGCAAAAGACCTTTACGGCACAGACTAAAGAAATTGTCCGCTTGGCTCGGTCTTTTTATGAATTCACTACTGTGGCTCAAAAAGCTGTAGAACAATTAGAACAAGAAAAAGAAACAGTCACCATGCAATATAAGGACCTTGAGTGGCAGGAGCGGAGCTATCAATGGTTTTTGCGGAAATTGGAGTTAAGTAAAGCTAAACTTGCGGAAAATTGTGCCCAAGAAGAATATAAGCAGGCTGAGGGTTTATGGCAAAAAGCAGAAGATAATGAGAATCGTCTGCAGGCCCTTTATTATTTTAATGAAGTGCAAAAAGCGGTCCAGGAAGGATTGAAGTTTCGCCGCCAATTGGAATTAATGGAACAGGCGGAACCGGAATTACAGGTATTGCTGACCCAAAAGAAGCAAGTGCTTAGGTTTGCTTGGCAAGAAAGAAAAACAGAAATAGCAAAACAGCTTTGTACTGCAGAAGAGGCTTTAGTGAAGCTCAGAGAGGAAAAAGAAGTTTTAAGCGAGGAAAAGAAAGAAGCAAAGTTAAAGCAGCGAGAATTAACCAAAAAGATTGCTGTTGTCGAGAATTGGTTGGCTGAATATAAGAAAAAAAGACAGGACTTGCTGAACTTGGTAGAAACGGCAGAGGTTTTAGACCCTGCTGCTAGTTTACAAAAACGCTATGCTATTTTGCAGCACCATGAACAAAGAGAAGCTGAAACTATCGAACGCCAGAGACTATTAGTTTCGCAACGGGAAGAATTGGAACAGACAATTTTTAATTTGGGTAAAGAAAAATATCAACTCGAAATAAAGGTCAAAAGTTTAGAGGAAAAGTTAGCAAGGCAGCAAACAGAAGAAGACCATCTGCGAGGAACGCTTAGTGCTCAAGGAATTTATCTAAAGTCTTTATTGGCAGAAAAAGAAGTGGCGCTATTGAGGGTTAAAGATTTGCTAAGGGAGGTACAGGAGAGAAAACTAAGTTTACAGGCAGAACTGGCTAATCTCCAGGAAAAATGGGCTCTGGTGGAAGGGCGAGACTATTATGTACCGCATCATGACTTGTTGAGGATAAAAAACAGATTAGAAAGGGCCGGAGTTTATACGGTTTTAGGTAGTGAATGGTTAGCGGAACAGTTTTTAACGGAGCCGGAAAAAGAAGCGGTTTTGCAAAATCAGCCGTTCTTGCCTTTTACGATTTTGTTGGAGGCTAATCAGGTTAATACAGTTAAACATATTGTTAGACAGGGGAAAGAGTGGACTTGTGATGTGCCCCTGCTGTTTTTGGTGAAGAGTGCCGCTACTTTACAGGGGGAAGAAAGAGGCGAGAATTTCTTTCCTTTGTGGCAGGAGGAGCTGTATCTTTTCCGTCCCGATACCTTCTCGGTATATACATCGACAGAGTCCTTTTTAGATTTAAAGAACCGGATGCAAGAAAAAATTAAAATTAAACAGCAAGAGGTAGCGGAAGAAGTTGGGCAGGAAAGGCTTTTGCTTAGCTTACAGGAAAAATTGGCTAATTTTTATTATCAGTATCCGGCAGAAATGGTGCAAGAGTGGGAAGAGGAGAAGAAACAATTACAGGCTAATGTTCTCTCTCTTGCTCAGGAAATTGAAGCGGAGGAGATACGTAAAAAGCAACTCCAAGAGGAAGGGCTGCAATTAGAAAAACTTCTTGTGGAAATAGTTTTGGTCAAGGAGAAATTAAAAGAAATTATAGGTAAGCTAGAGGCATTTAATTCTTTACATCTTTTATATCCAAAGCAAGAGACTGAGCAAAAGGAATTAGCTGAAAAATTACAGCAGGTAGAATTAAGATTGGCGAAAAAAGAGGAAAGACTAATAGCAATTTCCGGTGAAGAGGTGGAAAAAAAGAATAGAATTAAGGACTTAGGTACGCAAAGAGAAGAACACGAGGAGGACTTTAGCAAGTATCGGTTAACCGGAATCGAACCGAAAGGTGAGGAGTTAGTTGATTATAATCGTGCTTGTATTGAAGTAGAAGGGATTCTTGCTCAATTAAATGAAAAACAGAGTGAACGAGCTAATATTCAAGAGCTTTTGGAAAAAACAATTAAGCAGCGTGAGGATGCTTTGTTTGAGGTGGAGAGAACCGGCATTGAAAAAGAGTGGTTAAAGCAAAATCAGCGTTTGGTCAATAGAAAAGAAATTACTGCTGCCGGGCAGAAGACTAAGGAGCACAAGGTACAGGGTGAGGAGAAGAAAAAGGTTTGGGAGGAGACTCAGATTACTACTCGTACCGTGCAAAATTTAGTAGAGCATATAGCAGAGGAAATCAAGCAGGATTTTTCAAAAGAGCCGTATGATGCTTTTACTAAAGCTGACCATAGTTTGGAAATAGCTAGTCTTAAGCAGCAAAAGAGTGAAGTGAAAAAACGGATAGAGAAAATTTTAGGAGAAATAAAGAAAGAAACAGAGTGGCAGAAAGAAACTGGAGAAGCCTATGAAATGGTCTTAGATATCATGCCGGAGGAAATTGAGCACTTATGGACAACGGTTACTCCTTATGCTGATGAGGAATGGGTATCTTGCAAAGTTACCCCGCGTAAATTGTTAACAAGATCTGTTAAGGAAAGAAGTGAAGGGGAAGCGGCAATTGAAAGACAGAAAAATATTGTTAGTCAGCAGTTTGAACGTTATTTGCATAAACTGGAGACTACCAATAATGTTAAAATAGGACAATTTATTCGAGACGTTAAAACTATCATGGCGGATAACCGTCTTTATGACTATGAGTTTGTTCAGGACCAGTTTTTACGTATTTTTGAAGGTCTTGACCAATATGAAAATCAATATAAGAATACTTTGGTTGAATGTGAAAAAAATAAGGAACATTTGGTTGATTTATGTTTGCGTAGAGCCGGTTCTGTTTATGACAGTGTTTGCGAAATTCCCAAGAATTCTAGAGTTAAGATTTATGACCGTGCTGTACAGGTGATTCGCCTGGACTGGCCACGGCGCGACGAGCAGGAATCGAGGGAACGGATGAATTATTATCTGGAACAAGCTCTTGAGGACTTGCAAGTTTATAAACAGCAAGGGAAAAATGATGATGAAATTAACAGTATTATGGAAACTAAATTAAGGACGCGGAATTTGATTGAACAGATTGCTCCCTTAGAAAACTGTAAAGTAACGGTTTATAAACCGCGTCAGGAAACTATGATCAGGCATGACAAGCTGGAATATCGGCCGTGGGATGAGGTGCCCAAGTGGTCCGGTGGAGAAGAATATAGTGTTTATATGACGATGTTTATGATTATGCTCACCCATATTCGTCAGCAGTTAGAGGGTTGGCGGCATGTTTGGAAGGTTCTTTTGGCCGATAATCCTTTTGGGAAAGCTTCTTCGTCTCATGTGTGGGAGCCAGTTTTTCAGATAGCTAAGGCGAATCGTATTCAATTAATTTGCTTTACTGCTCATAAGGAGGACGATATCTTAAAACGTTTCCCAGTAGTTTACAGTTTGCAATTGCGTAGTGCTTATGGTAAAGAGATTATGCAGGCAGAGTTAATGGAAAGCGGATTTTATAGGCTAGATACTGCGTCCGGGGATGGGGCCCAGATGATGTTGCCACTTTAGAAAAGCGAAAGAAATAGCGGATAATATAAAGGAGGCACTAGGTTATGATTTATGTTTTTGGTCACAAAAGTCCGGATACAGATTCAGTAACTTCGGCGATAGCTTTATCTGCCTTAAAAAATAAATTAGGTTATGATACTGAACCCGGAATATTAGGGCCATTAAACAAAGAAACAAAATATGTTTTAGATTATTTTAAGGTTGCTTATCCCAGAAGTATTGATAATGTAAAAACACAGTTGCGGGACTTAAATTATGACCAAGTTACAGGAATTGGCCCTAAGCAATCAATCCTTTTTGCTTATAAACTAATGGAAGAAAATAATATTAAAGTTTTGCCCATCGTTGATAAGGAACATACGCTTCTAGGGATTGTAGCGATGAAGGATATTGCCATGGGTTTGATTAAAGGGGACTTTTATCATCTGGAAACAGAAATAGGCAATATTGTTGATGCTCTTGAAGGTGTTCTTCTGACAGGTGATGACCTCGAAATTGAAGGTACAATTTCAGTCATTTCTTATTACTATGACACAATGGTTAAAGGGCATCTTCTCAATGAAAATAGTATTGTTATTGTCGGAGATAGATATGATGTCATTGACCATGCTATCACCAGGGGAGTTAAGTTAGTCATAGTTACAGGGGGTAAAGAAATACCTGATAAATATATTGATAAGGCTGAAAAGAAAGGGATAAATTTGGTGTTGGTTAAGCAGAGTACATATGCAGCGGCTAAACTTCTTAATCAATGTAATTATGTTTCTTCTATTATGAAAACAGAAGATATTGTAAAATTTAATGAAAATGAATATCTTGATGAGGTCAAAGAAGAATTAGTTACTAATAGACATTCTCAATATCCTGTAGTAACAGAAGATAATAAATATTTAGGGTTTGTTAGTCGCCGTCATATTTTAAAGCCTAACCGAAAAAAAGTAATTTTGGTAGACCATAATGAGTATGCTCAAAGCGTAGAAGGTTTAGATGAAGCGGAAATTATTGAGGTTGTGGATCACCATAAGATTGGGGATATTCTTACGACTACTCCCATAGAATTTAGAAATATGCCGGTCGGAAGTACCTGTACGATTGTGTTTAATTTGTTTAAAGAAAACAAGGTATCTTTAGATAAAAAAATTGTCGGACTTCTTTTGGCGGGAATAATTTCTGATACGTTAGCCTTAAAATCACCAACAACAACGTCTTTAGACATTGAAGCTGTGAAGGAATTGAA
>DUTO01000197.1 GCA_012842035.1 Clostridia bacterium
AAATTTTAATTGACAAACTATGCTAATTTATTTATAATAGTATCGAACATGTGTTTTAGAAAAGGGGGATTTTAATGTCTGATAAAAAGAAAGCATTAGAAATGGCTCTTTCTTCAATTGAAAAGCAATTTGGGAAAGGTTCGATTATGAGATTAGGGGAGGAGTCCACAAAATTACATGTAGATACAATTTCTACAGGTATTTTAACTTTAGATTTAGCTTTGGGTGTAGGTGGTGTTCCACGAGGTAGGGTTATCGAAATATATGGAGCAGAATCTTCCGGAAAAACTACTATTGCCTTGCATATTATTGCTGAAGCCCAGAAAGCAGGTGGCATTGCCGCTTTTATTGATGCTGAACATGCTTTAGATCCACTTTATGCACGCAATCTAGGTGTTGATATTGATAATCTTCTTATTTCACAGCCGGACACAGGTGAGCAAGCTTTAGAAATTGCTGAAGCCTTAGTAAGAAGTGGTGCTGTTGATGTAGTTGTTATTGATTCAGTAGCAGCTTTAGTGCCTAGAGCAGAAATTGAAGGAGAAATGGGAGATTCTCATGTGGGTCTCCAAGCTCGTTTAATGTCACAAGCTTTACGTAAATTAACAGGTGCAATTAGTAAATCACGAACAACAGCAATTTTTATTAATCAAATTCGGGAAAAGGTAGGAATTATGTTTGGTAATCCGGAAGTAACTCCCGGAGGTAGAGCGCTCAAGTTTTATTCTTCAGTACGTATGGAAGTACGAAGATTAGAAACCTTAAAAAGTGGTACAGATATTGTCGGTACCAGAACCAGAATTAAAGTTGTTAAAAATAAGATTGCTCCACCGTTTAAGCAAGCAGATTTTGATATTATGTATGGTGAGGGTGTTTCTCGTGAAGGAAGTATTCTAGACCTAGGTGTAGATTTAGAGATTGTTGAGAAGAGTGGGGCTTGGTATTCTTATCAAGATACTCGGTTAGGACAAGGCCGAGAAAATGCTAAACAATATTTGAAAGATAATGCCGAGTTGGCAAAAGAAATTGAAATAAAAGTTCGTGAAACTTTTGTAAAACCGGTCACCAATCATTCTTAAAATAAGATGAGTAAAAGTCTACTTGCCGTAGCCCTGAAAAAGTTATCTTCTCGTGCTTATAGTCAAAAAGAATTAGAAAAATATCTAGCTAAGCGGAATTTTAGTCAAGCTGAGATAAAGGAAGCAATTACAAAATTACAATCCTGGGGATACCTTAATGACCAAAAGTTGGCTATGGATTGGTATATGTATTATACAAATAATAAACCTCATGGTTATTTATATATCTATAAAAAATTACAAGCCAAAGGTATCTCTGCAGAAGTTATCAGTTCACTTTTGGAAGACTATGACCAGGAAAAAGAGCTTGAACGGGCTCGGGGTTTAGCCGAAAAATTTATAGCCAATAAAGCCAAGCAAACACAACAAGATAAGTTAAAAGGGATGTTAGCGCGTCATTTATATCGGAAAGGGTTTCTTCAAGTAAACATTATGAAAATACTAGTTGAGTTTTTCCCAGACACAATTTAGAATTTTTTCGGAAATGCATAATAAAATAATTTATATAACATAATTTGTGGATTGCTTGACAGCTACTTTATAAACAATTAAAATTAAATTGGAGAATTACGGTTTCACTTTTTCTGCCAATCGGGTTTTCTTTTATATATATTTTTTGTGTGTATATATTTAAAATCCTGTAACGGGTTTATAATATGACAGGTTAAAGCAAGATAGCTATTTATTAGTATGTTATAAACATTAGTCCGTATATATATTGGCAGATATTACGTTAACCGAGTTTTCCTCGGTTATTTTTTTATATTAGGGAGGTGAATATGATTATTTATTATTTGGTTACAGCTATAGTTTGTCTTAGTATAGGTTTTTTTATCGGATATATAATTAGAAAAAAAATTGCAGAAGCTAAAATTAATTCTGCTGAAGAAGCAGCTAAGAAAATTTTAGAAGATGCGAAAAGAAGTGCGGAAGCAAAGAAAAAAGAAGCTATTTTAGAAGCAAAAGAGGAGATTCATAGATTAAGGGTAGAACTAGATCGTGAAACTAGAGAACGTCGTAATGAAATGCAACGTTTAGAACGTCGGCTGCTACAAAAAGAAGAAACACTAGATAGAAAATCTGAATTAATGGAACGTAAAGAAGAAAGTGTTCGTTGTATGGAGCAAGAACTTAATAAACAAAAAAAGAATGTAGCCGAAGTTAAGCAACAACAAATGGATGAATTAGTAAGAATCTCTAATTTATCTTTTAATCAAGCTCGGGAAATGCTTCTTAAACGTGTGGAAGAAGAAATTAAGCATGAAACCGCAATGTTGATTAAAGATTATGAAGACCAAGCTAAAGAGGATGGTGAAAAGAAGGCTCGCGAAATTATTTCCTTAGCTATTCAACGTTGTGCTGCGGATCATGTTGCTGAATCTACTGTTTCGGTAGTATCTTTACCTAATGATGAAATGAAGGGACGAATTATTGGCCGGGAAGGGCGTAATATAAGAACTTTGGAAACTCTTACGGGAATAGATTTAATTATTGATGATACTCCTGAAGCTGTTATTTTATCCGGCTTTGATCCTATTCGCAGAGAAGTTGCTCGTATTGCCTTAGAAAAATTAATTTTAGATGGACGTATCCATCCTGCTCGTATTGAAGAAATGGTAGAGAAAGCTCAAAAAGAAATTGAACAGAAGATTAAGGAAGAAGGTGAGCAAGCTACTTTTGAAACAGGTGTAAATGGGCTTCATCCTGAATTAATTAAATTATTGGGAAGACTTCAATATAGGACAAGTTATGGACAAAATGTTTTAAAACATTCTATTGAAGTGGCTCATTTAGCAGCGGTAATGGCTGCTGAATTAGATGTAGATGTTGTCCTGGCAAAAAGAGCAGGTCTTTTACATGATATTGGCAAAGCAGTTGACCATGAAGTAGAAGGTCCTCATGTAACAATTGGAGCTAATCTGGCGAAAAAGTACCGGGAATCTAGTGAGGTTATTCACGCAATTAGTGCTCATCATGGTGATGAACCTTTCAAATCAGTGGAGGCTGTTTTAGTAGCTGCTGCTGATGCTATTTCAGCAGCACGTCCTGGAGCAAGACGGGAAACATTGGAAGCATACATTAAACGTCTTGAAAAATTAGAAGAAATAGCTAACACTTTTGAAGGTGTGGAAAAGTCATATGCTATTCAAGCCGGTCGTGAAATTAGAATTATTGTTCAACCTGAAAAAATTAGTGATGAAAATTCGATAGTAGTGGCTCGTGAGCTTGTTAAATCAATAGAAAAAAATCTTGATTATCCTGGTCAGATAAAAGTTGTTGTTATTAGAG
>DUTO01000198.1 GCA_012842035.1 Clostridia bacterium
AATGGCGGATACGCTTGTCCAGGCTGCGGATAAATTACTGGAAAATACTTCACAAAAAAGGATTAGAAAGGAATAGTTAATTTATACAAAAAATCTCCTTTTTAGGGCATACTAGCAAATTGAAAGGAGGTTTTTTATGAAATTAAAAGAAATTATGACTAAAGATGTAATTGCAGTTTCGCCGGATACTTCAGTTCTTGACGTTGCTCAGATTATGAAGGATAAGAACATTGGTTCCGTGCCTGTTTGTAAGGAAAATATGGATGTAGCGGGAATTATTACGGATCGGGATATTGTGCTCAGGGTCGTTTGTGCCGAAAAAAACCCTAAAATGATTAAATGTGAAGAAATTATGACTGATAAGTTGGTTGTGGGGAAAACTGATATGGAAGTGGAAGCTGCGTTAGAGTTGATGGGTGATGTGCAAGTTCGACGGTTACCGGTTGTAGAAAATGGTAAGTTGGTAGGTTTCGTTTCTTTGGGAGACCTGGCGGTAAATAGTCATTTTAATCATGGTTCTGAAGAAGCTTTAGCCGAAATATCTATTCCTAGTCGTCCGTTAATCTAGTTGTTACTGGAACATTCGCAAACTTAAAGTGCATTTTGTAATTAAACCGGGGATTATCGCAAATTGCAAAATGTATTTTAAGTTTTTTACATAATTTATTTAGCTAAAGGAAATTGTCTAATTATGTAGAAAGAGAGTTAAGTGTATATTTCATTAAATGGAGAGGGGATCAAAACAGATGAATAAATATAAATTAAAACCGGAGCAATTACGTAAAATATGTGATTGTAGTATTTTTTCTTTCGAATCCACGGCCGATATCTCCCCTCTGGAAGGAATTATTGGGCAGGAAAGAGGGGTAAGAGCTTTAGAGTTTGGACTCAAGGTTAATAAACATGGTTATAATATTTTTATAGCCGGAGTGACAGGAACCGGAAGAAGTAGTTATACGCGTTCTTTAGTGAACAACGTGGCGGCCATGGGGGATTGCCCTTTAGATTGGTGTTATCTTTATAATTTTGATAATCCGGACGAGCCGAAAGCAGTTTCTTTTACACCAGGTAAAGCAGTGGAATTTCAACAAGATATTCAGGAATTATTGTCGAAGGTGACTGCGGAAATACCGTTAGCTTTAGAATCTGACGAGCACCAAAAAGCGAAAACAATTCTTTTGCAAAAACTTCAGACTAAGCAAAATGAAGTACAAGCCTATATTAGTAATATATCTAAAGAATTAGGTTTCGCTTTAAAAACTGCTGATAAAGGCTTAGTAACTATCCCTTTAAATAATGAGGGTAAGCCCATGGATGAAGAGGAGTTTCAAGACCTTTATGAAGAAAAAAAAGAGATTATTGATGAGAATTCTAAAAAGTTAAACCTATTAATTTTAGAAGCTTTTAAAAATTTACGTGAGTTTGAAAGAGGCATTGAAAAAGAAGTGGAAAAATTGGAAAACAAGATTATTTTAAATAATATTGACCATTTTTTTCAGGAATTAATGTTAAAACATTCTACACATTCAGCCGCTAAGGAACATTTAGAAGGTATTAAACAAGATGTGCTTAAAAATGCAAGAGATTTTAAAGATAGCGAAAAGCAGATAAGTTCGGACTTTTTTTTCTTACAAGAGAATCGTGCTAAAAAGCTTTTACAGAAGTATCGCGTAAATGTTTTGATTGATAATAGCAAAACACAAGGTGCCCCTGTTGTTGTAGAAACTAACCCTACTTACTATAATCTTTTAGGGCGCGTGGAGTATGAAAGCCATTTAGGGGTTTTAAAAACGGATTTTATGAAGATTAAACCAGGGTCATTACATCAAGCTAATGGTGGGTATTTAATTCTTCGTTGTCGTGATATTTTGACAAGTAATCTTTGTTGGGATGGTTTAAAAAGAGCATTAAAAACAGGTGAAATTCAGATAGAAAGTATTGGGCATCAGTTTGGAGCTATTGCTACATCTTCCTTGAAACCAAAACCTATTCCTTTGGATATTAAGGTGATTATTATTGGTAGCCATTTTGAATATAAAATGCTTTATTATTATGACGAAGACTTCCGCAAGCTTTTTAAAATTATGGTTGATTTTGATGTAGAGATGGAGCGTTCAGAGCAATATACGTATAAATTAGCTCGCTTTATCAGTGATCATTGTGAGAAAGAAAAATTAAAGCATTTTACCAGAGAGGCAGTAGGACAGATTGTTGAATATAGTTCTCGTTTAGCCGATAGTCAAGAAAAATTATCAACACGTTTTAATGAATTAGTAGAAATTATTTATGAAGCCGATACTTGGGCTAGTTTAGAGAATTGTTCTTTGGTAACAGCAGAACACGTGAAAAAGGCGATTCGGGAAAAGGTTTATCGATCCAATAAAAATGAACAGAAACTTTTGGAAATGATGAGTGAGGGACAACTGCTTATCGATGTAGACCAAAAGGTAGTAGGTCAAGTTAATGGAATTGCGGTATTGGATACCGGGAATTATACTTTTGGCAAACCTAATAAGATTACCGTAACTACATTTTTAGGGCGGAAAGGGATTATTAATATTGAACGCGAAGTAAAAATGAGTGGTTCTTTACATGATAAAGGTATTTTAATTCTTAGTGGCTACTT
Organism: Clostridia bacterium; assembly: GCA_012842035.1. Lineage (GTDB taxonomy): Bacteria > Bacillota > Peptococcia > DRI-13 > DTU073 > DUTS01. The sequence goes on from DUTO01000198.1 coordinate 2,627, forward strand.
AGGGGAAAAGTTTGGTCAAAAATGTCCTGTTTCTTTCTCGGCAAGTATCTGTTTTGAACAGTTATATAGTGGCATAGATGGCGATAGTGCTTCTAGTGCTGAATTATATGCCTTATTTTCGAGTTTGTCTGATTTGCCTATTGAACAAGGTATTGCTGTAACCGGGTCTATCAATCAAAAGGGTTTTATTCAACCTATTGGTGGAGTTAATCAAAAAATTGAAGGTTTTTATCAAGTTTGTAAAGCCAAGGGTTTTACAGGAAGACAGGGTGTGATTATTCCCCGGCAAAATGTGGTTAATTTAATGCTTGATGAAGAAGTGATTACGGCAGTAAAAGAAGGTACTTTTCATCTTTATGCTGTAGAAAATATAGAAGAAGGTATTGAGATTCTTACTGGTGTTCCTGCCGGTATTGCTGATGAACAAGGGAATTACAGTGCCAACACTATTTTCGGTCGCATTCAGACAAAATTAGCAAGGTATTACTCTCTAGTTAAAGAAGAGCAGGAAAATAGCGAAATATAGTAAAACTCTAGGGCATATTACTTTACTTTCCTTCGTAAAGATAAGATAGAAAAAAGCATTAAGGGAAGTGAGTAATGTGAAACTTAATTTAAGTAATCTGAAGTGGAAATGGGTAGCTTTTCTTTTACTGGTTATTGTTTTTCTTTGTGGAATCATATATCTTTATGAAGAGGTGAATAAACTTCCTCCTCAAGAAGCAGTTAAACAAAGTTTGCTACATACTTTACAGGCTCGGAGTTATCGTTTCCAAGTGCAAGCTAGTCGTTTGCTTAAGGGGCAAGAAATAATTTTATCTGATTTACATGGTCAAAAAAACTCGCAAGGGATATATTTACAAGGCACCTTACCTTTAATTAAAGCTGATGTAGAGATATATTATGTAGGTGATACCCTTTACAGAAGAGACCCTTTTACGAAAGGTTGGGTAATGGTTCCCACAGGTGGTCGGGTAGGAATTGAGGAATTAATGGCCGAATTAAATCCTTTAGGTGTTTTTGATTTTTTAGATGATAATTTTACGGTAAGATATGCAGGCATGGAAAAGGTGGGCAAAAAAAAGTGTCGGGTTTATGAGGTGATGACCCGGGGAGAAAACAAGTATTTAGAACTTTTTTGGCAAGACTTTAATTATATTTTATGGGTCGATAAAAAAGAAAAATTTATTCGTCGTGCCCAGATTTCTGCAGAACATCGGGATAATTCTGAGCATTGTTTAAAAATTGTTTTTACGCTTGCAGATTATAATTTACCGCTAGAATTGCCGTCACCGGTACAGTAAAAGTTATAGCAAAGGTTAAAGTTAGAAGGGAGTTAATAAAAATGCATCAGCATCTTGAAAAAATTCTTTTTTCGGAGCAGCAAATCCAAAAGAAAGTGTGCGAATTAGGTGCTTATATTTCTGCTGACTATCAGAAGAAAAACTTAGTTGTGATCGGTGTTTTAAAAGGAGCTGTTGTTTTTCTGGCCGATTTAATAAGAGAGATTAGAGTTCCTTTATCTTTAGATTTTATAGTTACGTCTAGTTATGGAATGTCTACTCAAGCTTCCGGGGTTGTACGAATTCTTAAAGATTTAGATGAAGATATTACCGGTAAGGACGTTTTAATCGTTGAGGATATTATTGATACAGGTTTAACTTTAAGTTATTTAAAAGATAATTTATTAGCACGTGGTCCGGCGAGTTTAAAAATTTGTACTTTTTTAGATAAACCGGCTCGTAGGAAAGTAGTTTTACTTCCTGATTATAAAGGGTATGATATTCCTGATGAATTTGCAGTAGGTTATGGTCTTGATTATGGGGAAAGATACAGAAATTTACCTTATATTGGTGTACTAAAGCCTGAATATTATCAAAACTAATGTTTGGAGAAAAATTAATAAGGTGAGGGGATTTTATTTGCCTAAATATGAAATGATTCTTATTTTAGATTTTGGTGGTCACGATACGCAAAGTATAGCGCGTAAAATTCGTAAGTTAGGGGTCTATTCCGAAATTGTTCCTTATCATATCTCTGTGGAAAAAATAATTATAAAAAAACCGCAAGGGATTATTTTAGCGACCAGCATAGATAGTGTATCGGCCGAAACTGTAGCTGAAGTTAAGGCAGAACTTTTAGAGCTGGATATGCCGATTTTGGTAATTGGTGAGCAGGTAGAAAAAGAGGTTGAATCTCTAAAGGATTTTCTCTTTGAGAAATGCCATTGTGTCGGGGAGTGGTCGATGGACTCCTTAATTCAAGTACAAATTGCTTTGATTAGAGAAAAAGTTGGCAAGAGCAAGGTTTTATGTGCCCTGAGCGGAGGAGTTGACTCTTCGGTGGCTGCCGTTTTAGTACACAAAGCCATTGGTAGTCAGCTTACGTGTGTTTTTGTTGACCATGGTTTTTTGCGTAAGGGAGAAGCAGAAAAAGTTAAAGCTACTTTTCAAGAACAATTTCAAATGAATTTGGTTTTTGTAGATGCCCGTGAGCGGTTTTTGCAAAAAATTACAGGAGTGAGTGACCCAGAGCAAAAAAGAAAAATTATTGGGACTGAATTTATTCGAGTTTTTGAAGATGAGGCCCAAAAACTAGGTCAAATAGATTTTTTAGTTCAGGGGACAGTGTATCCTGATGTGCTTGAAAGTGGGACGGGTATAGGGGGTACGATTAAATCTCATCATAATGTAGGGGGACTGCCTGAAGATATGGGGTTTCAGTTGATTGAACCTTTGCGTCAACTTTTTAAGGATGAAGTGCGTGAAGTCGGTCGAAAATTAGGGATACCGGAGGAGATTGTTAATCGTCAGCCTTTTCCAGGACCCGGTTTAGCGATTCGGATTATCGGGGAGATTACCGCTGAAAAATTAAGCATCTTGCGCGAAGCTGATGCCATAGTTTTGGAAGAAATTCGTAAAGCCGGTTTGTATGATTCTATTTGGCAGTCTTTTGCGGTGCTTCCTTCGATTAGAAGTGTAGGAGTAAAGGATAAAGAAAGAACTTATGCTTATCCCATTATTTTGCGGGCTGTAACCAGTGTTGATGCCATGACGGCCACATGTGCTCGTTTACCTTATGTTTTATTAGAACAGATTGCTAATCGTATTGTGCAAGAGGTACCTCAAGTAAATCGAGTGGTTTATGACATTACCTCTAAACCTCCGGGAACTATTGAGTGGGAGTAGTTAAAAACAAATAAAAAATCTGATAAAACCAATGCTTGTAGAGGTTAAAAATCCTTAAAACTTTTTTACCCAATTTCGT
>DUTO01000199.1 GCA_012842035.1 Clostridia bacterium
AGCTATACGGAATTTTAACAAGCATTCGTTCGTGATCGGTTACGTATATCAGTATACGCGCCCTCGCACTCACTTAATTCGCCTACGCTATCCGAAATTTTCCTGCGCATAGCATTTTTCTTTGCGGGCCTCGGAATTAAATGTCCGAGGCCTGTCAAAAATTTTGTTGGCTAGGGTAGCAGGATTCGAACCTGCGAATGACGGAGTCAGAGTCCGTTGCCTTACCGCTTGGCGACGCCCCAACAATAAGTTAGACAATTGGGGTGGCTGATGGGACTTGAACCCACGAATGCCGGAGCCACAATCCGGTGCGTTAACCACTTCGCCACAACCACCATATATTTATGGCGTGCCCACAGGGATTCGAACCCCGGACGCACGGCTTAGAAGGCCGTTGCTCTATCCAGCTGAGCTATGGGCACATACTGCACAAAACTATCACAGCAAGTGTTATCTTAACAAAAAATTTATTCCCTGTCAATATTCATAAACCGAGAAATAAACATATTCTCTCGATATTCTAAGATTATTCCCGCATAAGTTTCTTTCCCCCTTGACCAAACTAAACTTCCTGGATTTAAAAGATAAATGCCCTTATGTTGAGTAAGCAGGGGGCGATGAGTATGACCAAAAAGACAATAATCTGCCTCTAATTCTGTTGCTCTCGCCAATAAAGAATTAAGTCTAAATTTAACCCTATAGGCATGACCATGGGTCAAAAAAAATTTCTTATTTTTTATCATTAACAAAAGCTCACTAGACATTGACCCATAATCACAATTCCCTTTCACCGTTAAAACCGGAATCCCCATCTCTTGTTCTAAATAAACACCATCCTGCCAATGATCCCCGGTATGAAAAAGCAATTCCACATTAGTAAAGACACGACAGATTATAGCTAAAGCTTCTTTAGAACCATGGGTATCTCCCACAAGACCTATTTGCATCTCTCCACTCCTGTTTCTCGCTCTCCTTATCACTCTTGAAAAATTGTTTGCAAAAAAGGTACAATTTCTCGCCAAGCTTTACCTCTATGACTAATTTTATTTTTTTCGGCTAAAGTCAATTCAGCCATCGTCTTACCTAATTCAGACAGATAAAAAAGAGGGTCATAGCCAAAACCACCTGTGCCTTGCAATTTATCTAAAATTATTCCCTCACACCGTCCTTCAGCCGTATACACTTGCCCTTGTGGTGTCACAAAAGCGATCACACTAATAAACCTCGCTGTCCTTTGAGAAAACGGTATTCCTTTTAAAAGTCGCAACAATTTAAGATTATTGGCTTGGTCATTACCCGGTTCTCCGGCAAAACGAGCCGAATGAACACCGGGCTGACCTCCTAAAACATCAACCACTAAACCTGAGTCATCAGCTAAAGAAGGATAACCAGAAAACTCTGCTGCTATTTTCGCCTTTTGTACAGCATTTTCTAAAAAAGTAATGCCTGTTTCTTCCATAACCGATAAAGCAGGGAAATCTGCTAAAGTAAAAACTTGGATAGGAAGACCTGGCAACAAACTTTTTAATTCGGCTACCTTACCTCGATTATGTGTAGCCATCAAAACCTTAAAAGTCATACCTCTCACCTAAAACATTTTTCTGGATAGCAATTAATTGCTTAATGCCTTGTGAGGCTAAAGTTAAAAGTTGCTCTAGTTCTTCGCGTGTAAAAGGGTATTCTTCTGCTGTTCCCTGAATTTCCACAAAATTGCCTAAACCGGTCATCACCACATTCATATCCACAATAGCTTGAGAGTCTTCACTATAAGCCAAATCTAATAATAACGCGTCTGCAACCTTGCCTACACTTACCGCAGCTAACCAATCACGCAGTGGTATTTCCTCTAAAACACCTTCTTCCACCATTTTTTCTAGAGCTAGCACCAAAGCTACAAAAGCACCGGTAATCGAGGCTGTTCTTGTACCCCCATCGGCTTGCAAAACATCACAATCTAAAAT
>DUTO01000200.1 GCA_012842035.1 Clostridia bacterium
GATTTAATCGGGATGGAATATGGGGCGGCTTTAAAGAATGTTATTGCTTTAGGTGTGGGCATCACTACGGGCATTGGTTTTGGCGATAATGCTAAAGCAGCTTTGATTACCAGAGGGGTAACGGAAATAGCTCGTTTAGGTATTGCTGCCGGAGCCAATCCTTTAACTTTTGCGGGACTTACCGGTATTGGTGACTTAGTTGTAACGTGTGCTAGTGAGTATAGTAGGAATAGGCGGGCCGGGATACAAATTGGGAAGGGAATTCCTTTAGAACATGTTTTACAGCAAATTAATATGGTTGTGGAGGGTGTGCCTGCTACACGAGCTGCTTGTCAGCTCGCTAGAAAATATAAGGTTCCCATGCCTATTAGTGAGGAAATATATGCTGTGCTTTTCAGAAATAAAGATGTGCAAGAAGCTTGTAATGATTTGATGATGCGAGATCGTAAAGATGAAGTGGAAGGGCTTATGTTTCAAAAGCGGGTTGTAGATGATAATAAGGCTAAGGCTGGTAAGAGCAAGAGTACCGGTAAGAATAAGGAGAGTCAGAAAAAGGCTAAGAAGAGTACTAGCAAAAGCAAGAGCAAGAGCACGGCTAAGAGTACTAGTAAGGGCAAGGGCACCGGCAAGAGTAAGGAGAGCCAGAGTACTAATAAATAAGGGACATTACATAATTTCTAAAAATTATTTTATTTGCTTAATTTGTGTTTTTGAACATAAATTAAGCATTTTTTTTTCTTCTTAGTAATAAATAATGATAAAGGACAATATATATGTATTGTTCATAAATTTTGAAGTTTGTACAGACTCGTTATGAGTTTTTCTTTAAGTTTTGTTGAATATTGCTAAGGGGGGATGATTAAGATTAATATTTAGAGCGAATTTTAAAATAGAAGAAGTATTTTTAAGGAGGGGATAGTGTGGAAAATATTTTTCGAGATATTGCCGAAAGAACAGGAGGTGATGTTTATTTAGGTGTTGTAGGACCTGTTCGTGTAGGGAAATCTACTTTTATTAAGAGGTTTATGGACTTATTAGTAATACCTAATATTACGAATGAATATGATCGAGAAAGAACTATTGATGAATTACCTCAAAGTGGTGCCGGCAGGACGATTATGACAACTGAACCGAAATTTATACCTAATGAAGCAGTAGAGATTCAAGTTAAAGAAGGGCTTACTGTAGCCGTAAGATTAGTGGATTGCGTAGGTTACACCATTCCCGGGGCCAGAGGTTATGAGGACGAAAATGGTCCGCGTATGGTTAATACTCCGTGGTCAGAAGAACCGATGCCTTTTCAAGAAGCGGCGGAAATAGGCACGCGTAAAGTTATTACCGATCATTCGACTATTGGAGTCGTCGTGACTACAGATGGCAGCATTACGGACCTGCCTCGGGAAAATTATCAAGAAGCTGAAGCAAGAATTGTAGAAGAGCTTAAAACATTGCATAAACCTTTTGTGGTGATTCTTAATTCAATGAATCCTTATGATGTTTCTACAGTTGAGTTGGCTCAAGAGTTAGAAAACCTTTATGAGGTGCCGGTTATACCACTTGATGTTGCGCAATTATCACAAGGTACGATTATGCAAGTTTTGGAGGAAGCGCTTTTTGAATTTCCGGTTACTGAAGTTAATGTCAGTTTACCTAAATGGATTGAAGAACTTAAATCTGAACATTGGCTTCGCAAAAAGTTTGAGAGTTCAGTTTATGAAATTATTAGTAAGGTGCGACGTTTAAGAGATATTGACCAAGCAATGGAAACACTTTCTCAGCTTGATTTTATAGGTGAAGTTGTTTTAGAGAGTATGGAGATGGGAACAGGAGTGGCCTCTTTAGAAATGACGGCTCAAGAAGGTCTTTTTTATGAAGCAATCAATGAAGCAACCGGCTTAGAAGTTACGGGAGAACATGATGTTTTTCGTTTATTAAAAGAATTAAGTGCGGTAAAAGTTGAATATGATAAAGTGGGAGAAGCTTTAGAAAAAGTTCGGGAAACCGGTTATGGTGTTGTTAACCCTCTTGTTTCAGAAATGAATTTGGAAGAGCCGGAATTAATTAAACAGGGTGGACTTTTCGGTGTCAGATTAAAAGCCAGTGCCCCTTCTTTACATATTATTCGAGCTGATATTGCTGCTGAAATAACGCCTTTGATGGGGACAGAAAGGCAATGTGCTGATTTGGCACGTTATATTACGGATAAATTTCAAGAAAATCCATCACAGATTTGGAATTATGATATTTTTGGTAAATCACTTCATGACTTGGTTCGAGAAGGCATCCAAGGCAAACTACAAGCCGTGCCGGAAAATGTGCAGGAAAAATTGCAAGAAACCTTACGACGGATTGTGAATGACGGTAGTGGCGGGATTATTTGCATAATTATTTAAAAGTCGGTCATTAGACCGACTTTTTTTTGTCAAGCAACGCTAAACTGTATAGTGTGTTTTTTAAGCTAAAAAAGGTTGATGTTGGCAAGGGTTGGTGATATAATGTCTACCATACATAGAGAATTATCCACCCTATAAGGACATTGAGGAGTTAGGAGATGCGTAAGGAAAAATCAAAAAAAAATTATATTGTCGATAAAAATATTCTTCCGGAGGCTATTATAAAAACGGCTATGGCCAAAGAGCTTTTGGCTAAAGGTGAAGTTTTCACAGTAAACGAGGCTGTGAAAAGAGTAGGTATCAGTCGAAGTGCTTTTTATAAATATCGTCAAGGCATTTCCCCTTTTTATGAAGCCAGTAAAGAAAAAATTATAACTATTTCTTTGATTTTAGAGCATAAAACGGGGGTCTTATCTGAGGTTTTAAATACGATAGCTAAAATGCGAGGTAATATTTTGACTATAAATCAAGGTATTCCTTTACAAAAAATTGCCAATGCTACGATTAGTATTGACACTAAAGATATTCAAGATGACCTTGATCATCTTGTTGCTAAACTGTGTCATTTACCGGGTGTAAAAAAAGTAGAAATTGTCGGTCAAAGTTAGGAGGTTATTTATGAACAAAGTAAATGTAGCTTTATTAGGGTTGGGAACTGTTGGTCAAGGTGTAGTAAAAATATTGCAAAACAACAAAGACCAGTGGGTTAAAAGGTGTAATGCTGAAATTAAGCTTAAAAAAGTATTAGTTAAGAATACTCAAAAAAAACGTGAAACAAGTTTACCACCGGGAGTAATTACTTCTGATTGGCAAGAGATTGTTACGGATCCTGAAATACAAGTAGTTATTGAATTGATGGGGGGAATAGAGCCGGCCCGAACCTATATCCTAGAAGCTTTAAAACATGGTAAACATATTGTGACTGCGAATAAAGACCTTTTAGCTGAACATGGCGAAGAAATATTATCTACCTGTAAAGAAGTAGAGCGAGATATATATTTTGAAGCAAGTGTGGGAGGAGGTATTCCCCTTATCAACCCTTTGAAACAGAGCTTACTGGCTAATAATATAGAAAAAGTTATGGGAATTGTTAATGGTACGACTAATTATATCTTAACGAAAATGTCTCAGGAAGGTAAAAATTTTTTAGAAGCTTTACAAGAGGCACAGACTCTTGGTTATGCGGAAGCCGACCCTACGGCAGATGTTGCAGGGTTGGACGCAGCTCGTAAATTAGCTATTTTAGCTTCACTTGCTTTTCATACTCGGGTAAAGCTTCAGGACGTGTATGTTGAGGGGATTACCAAAATTTCACCAGAGGACCTTGCTTATGCTCAAAAATTAGGTTATACGATTAAACTATTAGGCATTGGTTCATCTCAGGATAACCAAATAGAGGTACGAGTTCATCCGGCACTTATTCCGTTAAGTCATCCTTTAGCTAATGTTAACGATTCTTTTAATGCTGTTTTTATTCAGGGTGATGCTGTAGGAGAGACAATGTTTTATGGTCGTGGAGCGGGACAGTTACCTACAGCAAGTTCAGTTGTCGGAGATTTAATTGCCATCATTAAGAATATCAATAGCAATACTAAAGGACACTCGGTTTGTACTTGTTATGAAAGGAAAAAAATTAAACCGATGGGTGAAGTGAAGACAAATTATTTTTTACGACTGCATGTTTTAGATCGGCCGGGAGTTTTAGCCGGTATTGCCAGTGTGTTCGGCGACCATGGAGTAAGTTTAGCTTCGGTAGTACAAAAAGGTTGTTTTCAGGACATTGCTGAACTTGTAGTTATTACACATCAAGTTAAAGAAAAAGATATTCAGGATTCGTTGCAAATTATAAAAAAACTGAGTACTACTAAAGAAATTGTTAATTTAATTAGGGTTGAAGGGATGGGGTGCTGACCTGACTATGTTAAAAGTATGTGTCCCTGCTACTTCCGCTAACCTTGGCCCCGGTTTTGATTGTGTGGGTCTGGCTTTAAATTTAGATAATGAATTTTATTTTTTTTCTCCGCAAGAAAAAGAGATACCTCCCGGGACAACTTTATTAAGACCAGGAAGTTTGGTTCATCGGGGCATGGAACTTATGGCTAGGACAGTTGACCAAAGTGTGCCTAAGCTAAATGTGGCCATTAAGACTATTGTGCCTCGTTCTAGAGGTTTAGGTAGTAGTGCAACTCTTACTGTGGCCGGAATAGTAGCAGCAAATATTCTTAGTAAAGCTAATTTAAATGAAGAAGAAATAATTTCTTTAGCAACTAAAATTGAAGGTCATCCTGATAATGCGGCTCCTGCTCTTGTTGGCGGTTTAGTTCTTTCCGTAACCTCTGCAAAGGGAATTAAATATATTAAAGTAGAACCCCAAAGTCCTTTACAAGTAATTGTGGCTGTACCGGATTTTAAGTTATCTACAATAGCTGCACGTAAAGTGTTGCCCGATGTAGTACCATATCAAGATGCTGTTTTTAATACCGGTCGCTTTGGTTTACTGATGACTTCATTTTTAACGGGGAAATATGAGTTGTTAAAGTTGGCCATGGAGGATCGGTTGCATCAACCTTATCGTTTGCCTTTGGTACCCGGCTTAAAGGAAGTAATGGCGGCGGTAATTTCGCAAGGTGCTTTCGGGAGTTGTCTTAGTGGGGCAGGACCATCGGTATTAGCTTTTTGTAATCAGCAAGCTGATTTATTAAAAAAAGTAATGGAAGATACTTGGCGAGAACATGGTGTTTCTGCTAAGACGTATTTATTAGAAATATCTACAGAAGGAACGAAATATACCTATGACGATTAAGCGGTAATATTTCTTGACAGTGATAAATATGAATTATATAATATGATTGTGGTTACGGGGCGTAGCTCAGTTTGGCTAGAGCGCCATCTTGGGGTGGTGGAGGCCGCTGGTTCAAGTCCAGTCGCTCCGACCATTTTATTTTTCAAAATAAAAATTAGCGAAAAAAGAGCCTAAATGCGGAATAATTGTATTTAGGTTTTTTTATTAATTTTTTTTGTTGACTTCATTTTAATATGTGCTAAAATTTATTTTGATTGGTTTAAAAAGAATAAAGGGGGCATGGTAAATGAATGCATTGGGCCGTCATGTGTTAGCTGAAATTTTTGGATGTTCGTTTGAGGTTTTGAATGATGTAAAAAAGGTTGAAGAAAACATGGTTAATGCAGCACTTGAGGCAGGTGCAGAGGTTAGGGAATACGTGTTTCATAAGTTTAGTCCTCAAGGAGTTAGCGGAGTAGTAGTAATTTCGGAGTCACATTTAGCTATACACACTTGGCCAGAACTGGGATATGCAGCTGTTGATGTTTTTACGTGTGGGGAAAAGGTTAATCCCTGGGATGCTTGCAATTTTTTAGTAGAAAAATTTAAGGCCGAATATATGACTGCAAATGAAGTGAAACGTGGTTTAATCGAAGGGATGCCACAAGCGGTAAATTTATAGGGAGGGGTATTTATTTTATACCGACGATGTGATTATTAAAACGTCAGCTTTACTATTTGGAAGGTAAAGATGGCGTTTTGATTTTAGTTATAAATTTTAGATATTTAGTTTTTTGAGGAAAGAGGATATAATAACTATAGGTGAAATTTAGCGATTATATTTGCGTGGGAGGTGTACCGGATGTTTTCTATAGGTACCACAGAATTAATATTAATATTAGTACTAGTGTTAATCCTTTTTGGACCTGGTAAACTTCCTGAGGTTGGTAGGTCATTAGGGAAAGCTTGGTCCGAATTTAAAAAAGCAAAAGAAGATTTTGTTAATGAGTTTGAGGATGAGCAGATTAAAAATAATGATCTTGAGAAAAATGACCTTAAAGATGACTGATTTTAAGTTAAAAATCGAGTATTTAATATTTAGGTGAAAAGAATGGATGAAAAAAAGCTAACACTAATTGATCATTTAGAAGAGCTGCGGAAAAGGTTAATTATATCTTTGGTAGCTCTTTTTTTAGGTATGATTATTACTTTTGCCTTTTGGCAGGAGACAATTTTTTGTTTAATAAAAGGTCCGTTACAGCAATTGGAGCAGGAGCTCGTTTTTCTTTCTGTTACGGAAGGGTTTATCTTGCAAATTAAGATAGCTTTTCTAGGGGGCTTAATCATAGCTTCACCGGTTATTCTATGGCAAATCATTGCTTTTGTTTTACCTGCTTTGTATAAACAAGAAAGAAAAGTTTTTTGGTCTATTTTTCTTTCGAGTTTGTTTTTATTTGTTTTAGGGATAGTTTTTGCTTATAAAGTCGTTCTTGTTTTAGGTCTTAAATTTCTTTTGCTTAACTTTAGTGGTGGCTTAACTCCTATGCTTTCTGCATCTAGATATTTAAGCTTTTTTCTTACTTTTTTACTTCCTTTTGGGATTACTTTTGAGATACCTGTTGCTACTTATATTTTAACTAGAGTAGGTATTTTAACACCACAAAAACTTCGGCAAAAAAGACGTTATGTTATTTTAGTCATTTTTATTTTAGCTGCTTTTTTAACTCCTCCTGATATAATTACTCAGATTTTATTAGCTTTGCCGATGTTAGCGTTATATGAAATAAGTATTATTATTTCTTTTTTTGCCACTAAACGATAAGTTTATTATGTTTTGGCAGGAATTTTGGTCAATCTAAAAGAATCATATAATATGAGAATATTGTTGAAAAATAAAAAAATGGAGAATGGTGCGATAGGTATGGATGCTTATGAACGATTTCTTATTACTTTAAAACAAAAGTTTAGTCTTGATTTGTCAGGATATAAAAGAAAGCAAATGGAGAGAAGAATTAATTCTCTGATGAATATTTTAGGTTTTAACAAAGATTATGATAGGTTTGTAGAAGTTATGTTGCAAGACAAACAAATTTATCATCGCTTTCTTAATCATATTACGATTAATGTTTCAGAGTTTTTTCGTAATCCTGCTCAATGGGAAATCTTAAGAAAAAAAATATTGCCTAAATTGTTATCTCCTGATAAGAGAATATATATCTGGAGTGCAGGTTGCTCAACCGGAGAAGAAGCGTATAGCTTGGCGATGACTTTATTGGAGTTTTTTCCTCGGCAGAAATATTCTATTTGGGCTACTGATTGTGATGACACTATTTTGCAAAAAGCTAAGGAAGGAGTTTATTCTTTGAAAAATGTAAAAACTGTTCCTGATAAATATCTAAATAAATATTTTATTGTTAAAAATGAAAAGTATTATATAAAAAAGGAATTAAGAAAGCATCTAACTTTTGAAAAACATGACCTCTTAAAAGATAAATTTCCTAGACAGATGGATTTAATTGTTTGTCGGAATGTAGTTATTTATTTTAAAGAAGTAATTAAAGACCGGCTTTATTTAAAATTTTATGAGGCTTTACGACCCGGAGGTATTTTGTTTACAGGTTGTACAGAACAAATTATTCAAGCTAGAGAGATAGGGTTGGAGGCAGTAGCAGCCTTTTTTTACAGGCGCCCTATAAACTAAAATGATTACTTAGCTGAGGTAGGAGGATTGATGTTTTTGCCAGAGAATGTATTTGTCTTAGATATTGGGACTAGGTCAGTAGTAGCTCTTTGGGCTTCTTTACAAGAAGGGGAAATGGTTGTGGAACACCTTATTTCTAGAGAACATCAGACTAGAGCGATGCTTGATGGTCAAATTCATCATGTCGAGGAAGTAGTTCGGATCGTTGCAGAACTGGTGCGAGAAATGGAGCAAGTGACGGGACGAGAGTTAAAAAAAGTTGCCGTAGCTGCAGCAGGAAGGACTTTGGAAACGGTGAAGGGTTCAGCTAAAATAGTTCATCCGGTTAGTACTGTGTTTACAAAAGAAGAGGTCCTTTCCTTAGAATTGCAGGCTGTACAGGAAGCTCAATCGGCTTTACCTAAAAACCAGGAAAATGTTCCTTTATCTTTGCAATATTATTGTGTTGGTTATAGTATTGTAGCAGAACGTCTGGATCATATTAAAATAGGCTCATTAGTCGGACAAAGGGGTGAAGAGGCTCAGGTGGAAATTATTGCTACTTTTTTGCCACGCATGGTCGTTGATTCTTTGCAAATCGTGGTAGAGAAAGTGGGTTTAGAAATAGCTTCTATTACGTTAGAACCGATTGCGGTGGCTAATTTAGTTCTTAATCCGGCGATGCGTCGTCTGAATCTTGTTTTAGTTGATATAGGGGCAGGCACTTCTGATATTGCAGTTTGTGGTGATAACTTTATTTCGGCTTTTGGCATGGTACCGATGGCCGGTGATGAAATCACGGAAGCTATTTCGGAGCAATATTTATTAGATTTTAATCGAGCTGAAGAGGTTAAAAGGCAACTAAATTCTAAAATGCTAACGGTACTTATTTCAGGGGCAAAATTTAGTTGCCTTTTAACCTCTTCAGCTCGATTAAAATCTAATA